>CALFYH010000346.1 GCA_937952155.1 uncultured Saprospiraceae bacterium | reverse complement strand
GGCGAAGACACTCTTTCCCTACACGACGCTCTTCCGATCTCTACAAAATTGCCGAGGAGATATACTTTCAGCGGTGTTGGTAATTTCAGATTGACAGAATCATTAGACTTGCAATTGCATGCTTTACACCAAATTCAGACCAAGTACAATGAAACGGTTTTTGGTGGATTGGGTAAGATCTACCTTGACCAAAATCGAGGCAGGGAACTTCAATTGCATCTGGGTCTGGGATATAGAACATCTGGATCACTCATACCGACCGCAGCGCTCCAATACAATGCTTGGTATGTATCATTTAATCTAGATATGGATAGCACACCTTTTAATGATGCACTAGATACCAATCGTGGTGCTTATGAGTTACATCTCAGATATATCATTAAAAATGTAAAACCTTTCAGATTTAAAAATTGCCCGATCCTTTGATAAGGGATGATTGGCAGATCAATTTTTAATCCTAAAATTAATAAAATGAAAATTAAATATTTTTACCTTACTCTATTCTGTTTCATGCAATTATGGAGTCAGGCGCAATCAAAAAAAGCATTTGTTCTGGAGGCTGAAAAAGCATTGACAGAACGAAATTTTCATGGAGCTTTGGTTTATTTTGACGAAGCTTTAAAATTTGATAAAAATGATGTAGAACTAATTTATAAAACTGCAGATGCAGCGCGTCAATATAATGCCTATGGTTTTGCAGCATCAAAATATGCTTATCTCATCGATACATTAAAAAATAATACGTATCCTGACGCAATCTATCGCTTAGGAGAAATGTATCATAAGCTGGGTGAATATGATAAAGCAATGACATATTATAATCTGTATCTGTCAGAATATTCTAATACTGATCAGACACTTACAGCTGATGCAAGGAAAAATCTTGTCGCAGTCGGCAAAGCAAAGTCACTAATCACCAAGCCAGATAATAGAGTGACCGTCTCAAGAATGGCAGATCCAGTAAATTCACCTGATGCAGATTTCGCAGCTTCAGAGGTGAATGGGAAAATGTATTTTAGTTCTCTAAGATTTGATGCCAAATCAAAAGAATTGAAATATAAACAAATTGCCAAATCACTCGTAAAAAACATTAGCAACGAACAGATAAATGTAATAGATGGCTATCTGAATGATAGAGATAAATCAGTAGCGCACATCGCATTTAATGCTTCAAAAACTAAAGCTTATTATAGTATCTGTGATTATGTAGATGGCTGGAGCCAAGGATGTAGCATCTATAGTAGTGACGTGGACAAAAATGGCGTATTCAGTAATGAAATGGCTTTGCCAGCTTCAGTAAATGCTGAAAACAGTTCAAATACGCAGCCGTCGATAGGACAAAATGCAGCAGGGAATGAAGTACTATATTTTGTGTCTGATCGCAAAGGTGGTCAAGGTGGTAGAGACATTTATTCAGTGGTTTTGAATGGTTATACATCACTTACCAATTTGACATCAGTAAATACAAAAGATGATGAAATTTCTCCTTTTTATCATAATAATACACAAACCCTATACTGGAGTACAGAAGGCCGTGAAGGATATGGAGGATTTGATTTGTTCAGTTTGAAAGATGGTAAAAATACGCCAGAATTACTACCTGCACCATATAATACAAGCATGAACGACATGTTTTATTTTATGAATGACGAAGGTACAAAAGGCTACCTCACGTCTAATAGAGCAGGATCAACTTATCAATATGACAGTTATGAAGCTTGTTGTATGGATATCTATAGTGTAGATGTACAATCTATCAGACTTGATGTGCTTACATTATTACAAACTGATATGTCTGACCTTAATGGAACACGCATATGTTTGTTGGATGGTGATACAGGCGAAGAATTGGAATGTGTGGATAATCCTCAAGATATAAATAAGCATAGTTTTGTTTTGCAACCAAACAAAAATTATAAAGTAGTTGCAACTAAAAACGGATATACAACAGCATCTGAATCATTCCGTACAAAGCCTAGCGATAAAGTAATTACTAAAAAATTGATATTGGCACCAGCTGATATTAGACTTGAAGTATTTACATTCGAAAATCCGACAAAAGCCTTGCTACCAGGTACTACAGTTACACTTACAGACTTGACAGACGGCTCAGTTCAGAAAGTGGTAATTACCAATGCTTTAGGAAATGATTTTGTATTCAATGTTAAAACTGATAGAAAGTATAAATTGGAAGCAGTAAAAGATGGCTACTCCACTGCCATTGAAACCATAGATACACATGGTGCTACGGGTACAATTAGAAAAGATATGTACCTTCAAAAAGTGCAATTGCAAGAATTACTTCCTATATCATTGTATTTTGATAATGATTATCCTAATCCAAGAAGTAATCAACCTACGACAAGTGCAAAATTTGTAACTTTGGTAAATGATTATATAATCAGAAAGGGCGATTATATTAAAAATTATACAGCACCTTTATCGGGTGATGCCAAACAACAAGCAACAAATGAGATAGAATCATTTTTCACCAGTGATGTACAAAATGGAAGAGATAAATTTGTCGCATTCCTTGTCCAGTTGGAGCAAAGACTAGCTATGGGCGAAAAAATAGAGCTTGAAGTTAGAGGTTTTGCTTCTCCAAGGTCTAAATCAGATTATAATAAAATCCTGAGTGAGCGTAGGATCAATTCCATAAAGAATGAAATGAAATCATTTAATGGTGGAGGTATCAGCCAGTATATCAACAATGGATCACTCAAACTTAAGGACGTGTCGTTTGGAGATAAAACAGCCAAAGCATCTGTGATTGGTGACCTTAAGGACGAACGAAACTCAATTTATAGTCTCGATGCTGCAAGAGAGCGTAGAGTGGAGATTATTAAAGTAAACTACAAGTAATTTTTTAATAACATTATCAAAAGATAGTATAATGATTAATTTAATTCAAAATAAAATAAAATCACTTTGGCTTTTTGCCATCGTTATATTCATAGTTATGCCTTCTTCGCTTGATGCTACCCACATCGTAGGTGGAGACATGACTTACCGTAGTTTGGGCAATAATCGTTATGAAGTTACCTTGACCCTAAGAAGAGATTGCCAATTAGGACAAGTGCCTTTTGACCCTAGAGCGTCCATAGGTATATTTGGGAAAGATAGTGATACCGAATTCACTTTATTGGACGAAGTAAGAATTCCTTTCATGGCATCTGATACTGTAGGTAATACCATAGTCTCAAGCTGTGGATTTATAGGATCTGAGGTGTGTGTACAGAGGACTTCATATAGAGACACTATTACATTAAATTACAGAGCTGGAGGATATATTTTGTCTTACCAAAGGTGTTGCCGTAATGGTTCGTTAAATAACATTATTGATCCTTTATTGACAGGTACTACACAGTGGGTCGAAGTCAGTGAATTTGCTTTGCAAGAAGGCAATAGTACACCTACTTTCAATAATTGGCCAGATGTATATATATGTGCCAATCAACCATTAGTTTTCGATCATTCAGCTGTGGATATTGATGGGGATTCTATTGTTTATAGCATTTGTACGCCTTTTGCTGGTGCAACTGAGGTGAATAATACACCGCAACCACCATATTTGCCACCTTATCAACCGGTAGATTGGTTAGCACCTTATACCTTACAAAATATGATGGGTGGAGACGCATTAAAAATTGATCCAAAAACAGGTACCATTACTGCAAATCCTGATCTTGTAGGTCAGTTTTTGATAGGGATTTGTATGTCAGAATACAGAAATGGAAAACTTATTTCGACTGTAAGAAGAGATTTCCAATACAATGTAAGAGTGTGTAGCGAGCCAGTTGTTGCAGATTTTAATGTCAAAAATGATGCTTGTGATAGTTTGAGTGTAATTATAAATAATACATCAGTGGATGCCAATAGGTATGAATGGAATTTTAATTACCCTTCAACAGATACTATTTATCAAAGTTTTGAGACAAATCCAAGCTTTACATATTCTACAGCAGGTACATATGTAATCCAGTTGATTGCAAGATCAGACTCAGGTGCTTGTGACAGTATCGTGTATAAAAACATAAGTGTTAAACCAGGATCTGATATCCCTGATTTGAATTTGGTTTCGGACAAATTATTATTGTGTCCAGGTGAAAGAACAGCATTACTTACAGATCCTAATCCAAGCAATTCGTATACATGGTCACCTCAACAAGGTTTGGATCTGACGGACCCAGCAAATCCTTTCTTTATAGGCACAGAATCGGGTATTTACTCTGTAACTGTTACCAATCCAAATAAATGTACAAATATTGGCATCATCACCATTACGGTCAAACCAGCTACTGATCCAATTAACATCTCAGGTGCAAAAAATATTTGTAATGAAAATATCCAGCTCACAGCAACAGGTGGCAATGGACAATTTGAATGGAGTCTTACTTCTGATTTTAGTACAATTATTGCCACAGGCGCCAATCTAGTCACAACTCAGAGTGCCATTACGCAATCATATTTCGTGCGTTCTGTACAAGCAGAGTGTGGTGATGTTGTACAAGAAATTACCGTTGTCAGAAGGCTTGTGGATTTGAGTTATACTGAGACAGTAAATATTTGTGAAGGTCAAGAACAGGATATTACAATTACAAATCTTAATACCGACCAAGATCTGACTTTTGATTGGAATGATCCGCATGTTGTAAGTTTTACCAATAATATCCTTATCGTGCAATCTATCGTAGGCGATGGCAATTCATTTACGTTGACAGGTACTGCTACTAATCAATATGGTTGTACAGAAGAAATTTCTATTTTAGTAAACATCACTAAAATTCAAGACATATCATTTGATGCAAGCTTGAAGTCATGTGATGATTATACTATGTGCTTTACCATCAATGGCAATTATGCAGGAAATGTGTTGTGGACATTTGGTTCAGGCTCAACGATAGATACATCTACACTTGCTAGTCCTTGTTTCAAATATAGTGGCAATGGAAATTATACGGTCACTTTGACAAATGTAAATTCATTATGTCCTTTCAGTTCAGTGGTCAAGACGATAACTGTACCCGAATTTGGAGACAAGATCGTAAAAGTATCATCTGTATTGGAAGATTGTGATGAAAATAAAGTTTGCTTCAAAATTGATGGAGATTATGTCGGCAATCTACATTGGGACTTTGGTGTGAGTCCAACATTAGCGGATACATCCAATGTAAGTGCACCTTGCTATTCTTATTCAGGGCCTGGTACTTATACTGTTACTTTAACCAATATGAATCCACTGTGTCCTTTTGAAAAAGTAGAGTACAAAGTTGTTATTGATCCTGAATTTAAGGTTGATCCTATTGCAAATAGTATCATTTGTGAAGGAGAAATGATCACATTGAAGGCGACATCCAATGATCCTACAGCTACCTACAAATGGTGTAATGTCCAAGGTCAGGTTTTGGGAGAATTGCCAACATTGACGCTAAGTCCGATGTCTGATACTGAATTGATAGTCAAAGCGGTAAATAGTAAAGGTTGTACTGACTCTACCAAAGTAAATATTACAATCTTCAAATTTAATTATACGCTTGATCTTCCACAGGTGATATGTCCGGATGAAGAATATCAAGTAAATTTGAACATTTCTAACCCTGGAAACTATACTTTTGAATGGTCTCCAGCAGAAGTAGTAGTGAATGGAGGTAATACAAATCAACCGATTCTTCTTGCCATCAATGGAAAAGTGGTAACAGTCTTGATTACAAACAAAGAAACTGGATGTAAAGAAACAAAAACTTTCACACCACAGATAGAAGCGCCATTGGTATCTAACTTTAGTGGTGAACTTTGTTTCGATCAGCCATCAGATATAAGTATAAACATCACTAATCCTGATCAATATACTTATCAATGGGCTCCTGCTGCAAATATCATTTCTGGAGGACAAACGGCAAATCCAATTGTTAAAGCACAGTCAGGACAGGTATTCACAGTAATTGTCACCAATAAGACCACTGGCTGTTCAAAAGAATTGACTTATACACCATCTGTGTTTCCTTCATTGGTTGTGAATTTTACGGAGACAAACATAGAGATAGCACAAGGTACAGACACAGACATCGATATCAAAAATGCGATACCAGGGGCAACCTATGTATGGAGTACTGGAGAAATTGGAACTTCAATAAATGTAGATCCAATACAAACTACGACTTACTCTGTGACTGTGACTGATGCCAATGGATGTACAGGTGTAGGCCAGATCACAGTAAATGTGCGAGTGATAGGCTGTACGGACAAAGATGAGTATTTACCTAACGCTTTTTCACCAAATGGTGATGCTGTTAATAATGTACTTTTAGTAAAATCTGAAGTTTTGACAGAAATGACCTTGGTGATATACAATAGATGGGGCCAAGAGGTATTTAGTACCAACGATCAATCCATAGGATGGGATGGAACCTTCAAGGGTGAAAAAATGGCCCCTGATGCTTATGCATACTACCTCCGAGGTACTTGTATCAATGGAGACAAATTTATTAAAAAGGGTAATGTAAGTCTTTTAAAATAAGATAAGACATTATTTTCCAAAATAGAAAAGAGACCAGGTGGATTATCTGGTCTCTTTTTTTATGTATCATTCCAATTCTTGGATTAGTTTTTCGTACTAAATTTAGCATTGAACAATTCAATTGATCCATATTTGGCCTTTTCGCCATACTTTGCAATTGCGCTTTCTGGGGTCATAATCATTATAGAATCTGCGGTATATGTCGTATTTTTTAACTGGTCAAAATCAGTTTCAATGCCATCAATGAAACATAAACGTTTGCCTTTTATTTCATTTACATTATTTTGAGTTGTGAATTCTAAACTTTTATCATTCAGATCGTTAAATGCTACTTTGCTATCATTAACTTTCTGCTGAAGTAATTGATCTTTTCTTCTAATGTCAATTTTATGTTCCGATTCAGGATGAACTATTTCAGCTTTTCTCTCTATCATTCCTATACTTTTTACATCATCTTCCAACTTAAATTTTATTGGCAATGTGTATAAAACTTTTACAAGTTTTCCACCTTGTTTGCCAGAGATCCATTTTGCCTCCATCTCATTCATACCAGAAATGACATTGAGTACTGCTTGGCCACAGCCGCCACCGATGTCTCTTACAATTTTTATATTTTCAATATTTCCATCTGTATTTACTATAAACCGGACAACACATTGCCCTTCTAAACCTGCCTTTATAGCTTCATGAGGATATTTCAGGTTTTTATAGATGTATTCTAACATTTTGTTTTTTGCACAATCTTCTTTTTCCTTTTCTGAAATGATGGACTCACAACCTGGAAATCTAGGCATTTCTTCTACGACCTTATAAACATTTTCCATTTCTTCATCAGAGTAAATCCCTGGTTCGGAAATAGGTGCGGATTTTAATTCTGTTGGAGTTTCAGTTGTGGTGTCTTGGTTGACTTGCGATTCTTTACAAGAAAAGAAGAAAATTAAGCCTATAAGTATCGGCAATACCAGTGCATACTTCCAAGTTGCGCTTCGGTTAGTTTTAGCTGTTGTCATCATTTGAATACGTTTTTTTATTTGTGAATGAAAAAATTGATTTGTTAGTGCCAGTTCTAGTCCAGACTGCGATTTACTCAGCAATAGATTAGTGTAATTGCTTACCGAATTATTGCGACAGATGATGTCATCAGCGAGAAACTCGTGTGCTTGGCGTAAAGCGCGTTTATAATAAATCATCACTGGATTGAACCAAAAGAATGCTTGAATGATTTCGGCAATTAAAACGTCCAAAGTGTGCCATTGACGAATGTGAATTTGTTCATGTTCGAGGATCGTGTGGATATGATCTTTTAAGGGTACATGTTTGCTGATGTAAATGCTCTTGAAAAATGAGAAAGGCAAATGGACAGCATCAGTTGTGATAATATGGTAGCCGATAAAATTTTCTTTTTGGCCTTGCGAATAGTATGTATATATCTTGGATAATCCATAGAGCATTTTTAGCAAAACTACAGTCACACCGATACCATAAATCGTCCACAAAATCTTACTAATCAATCCTTTCCAATCAAAAGTCGTCTGTTCGCTATCTGCGATGATATAACTAATATCGTCTGACAAATGACTCCAATGCAAGGCTGGTACCGACGCTTCCGGCAAAACCAGCAATGGCGCTAAAACAGGTATTGACAACGAAATCAACATCGAAAGTAAAAGATAGGCTCGATTGTACTTGAAGAAAGTCATCTCCGCTAGGATAAAATGATAGATCCCGTAAAAGATGATGAGACAGGTGGACGATTGAAGGAGATAGGTGAGCATTGGATTAGGATTTAGGTGATGATTTGCCTGCCAGATCTTGTTTGATGCGTTCTAGTTCGCTAAGCGTGATATCATTTTCTTTGACCAGAAAAGAAACCAATTCATTAACTGAACCTTCAAAATAGTTGCTGACCAATTTGCTCAATGAAAATTTTGAATATTCCTTTTTGCTGATGATCGGGAAATATTCATATGTTTTGCCATAAGTATTGTGGTCAACAAATCCTTTTTTCTCTAAGATTCTTACTATGGATGAAATCGAAGAATGTGGTGGTTTAGGGTCGGGCATTTCGTCTATCAGTGCGCTCACAAGTGCTGGGCCTTTGTCCCAAAACAATTGCATGATTTCTTCTTCTGCTTTTGTTAATTTCTGCATGATATTTTGAAAATTGTATTGTATAAAGTGATTTTAAATATTTAATAAACAGATTGTTATATTACATTATGATAAATTACGGTTACCGTTCTGCATTTCCAATTCTTACGATTTTTTTCCCATAAATTCTTTTTCTTTTAGTGACCTGACTCGCTCGTTAGCTATTCGTTGCCATTCAGCATTGTTGTGACCACTTTTCAGATATTGTTGATAATAATAGATGGCTTTATTTTGCTTCTTTTGCATTTGCTCAGCTGTATTTGCCATATAAAAATATACTTCAGGATCGTTAAAATATTCCAAGCTTTTTTCATAATGTTCTAAAACAAGATTATAAGCCTTCTTAGAAGAATAGATGCGTGCTAAACCACGATGATATTGCGACATATTAGGCGAAATTCCTACCTTTGCAGCTTCTTCAAAAAACCAAATAGACTTATCGTATTCTTTTTTTCGTTCGTGTGCCAAGGCTAGATAATACAGCGCATATTCTGGATCGTTTTCTGCCAAAAGTGATTTTTGTAAATGGTGGATCGCCTTGTCGAGAGTGTCTATTTGCATGTATGAATAGCCAAGGAGTTTGTTATAATAATTGTTAATTTCTGTCAACGTATTTAGCTTAGCGAGGACATCCGAACTTGTTTTATAGTCTCTTAATCGGTAACTAATTCTTGCTTTAAGGTATAATAAACTCAAATTGGAACTATCTATGTTGATACCTAAATTTATAGTGCTGTCAGCCTTAGAAAGTTCATCGGCTTCTAGATATAACTCTGTAAGTCCTTGGATAGTCAAAATATCCCTAGGGTTCAGACTTAAAGCTTGAATATAAGATTCTCGCCCTTGTTTTGTCTCACGTCCTTGCAAATACAATCCGCCCAACTTTCGCAAATAGACTGGATTTTCTGGATTTAAACGCTTCAAAATCGTATAATATCGAATAGCTTTTGGGAGATTTTGCTGCGACTCGTAGATACTCGCCAATCTAATGACAGCATCTTTGCTATAAAGACTATCATTTTCTAGTTGGTGGTAATATTTTTTTGCGAGCGTAATATCTCCTAACAGCATATAACAACTTGCTAGGGATATCAATGCCTGTTTATTCGTAGTATCTTGCTCATAACAAAGGTGGTATAGCTTGGCTGCTTCAATAAAGGACTCTTTGACCATTAAACTGTCTGCTTTAGTACAAAATGTTTTCTGCGAATATGCCTGAAAATAGGCTAGAATTAAGATAGCGAAAGACACCTTTTTTATATTCATATTTAAATTCTTTTAGCATTTTGCTAAAGAGCAA
>CALFYH010000345.1 GCA_937952155.1 uncultured Saprospiraceae bacterium | reverse complement strand
TTGTTGCATCTTGTCTTTAGGACCATAACTAGCCAGAAACCAAAGAATCATAGAGATCAACAGAATGATTTTGCCAGCTCCAATGATAAAAGATAATACTTTTTCTTTAACCAATAAAAATACATTCTTCCAGATTGGCGGCTTATAATTTGGCAACTCGATCATTAAGTATGAGGTTGATTCCGATTTCAATATTTTTTTGAAAAACAAAGATGACACTATGACTCCGATGATACCCAAAAGATACAAGCCCATAAAGGCAAGTCCTTGCAAATTGATGACGTTCCATATTTTGACATCAGGTACCACAAAGCCGATCAATACTGCATATACCGGCAATCTCGCAGAACAACTAATAAGCGGACTGACGAGAATGGTGATGAGCCTTTCCTTTTGGTTGCTGATGGTACGAGTTGCCATAATAGCTGGAATGGCACATGCTCCACTTGAGATCAATGATACCATACTGCGACCATTCATACCCAGATGTTGCATGATGGAATCAAACATGTACACTACCCTACTCATATAACCTGATTCTTCGAGCAAAGCAATTAAGAAAAATAGAATGGTAATTTGAGGCACAAAAACTAAAACGCCACCTAAGCCCGCTAAGACACCATTTATCAGCAAATCGCTCCACCAACTATCCTGAAGGTTTGCATTTAAAAAAGACCCAGCGACAGCAAATCCTTTTTCGATCCATTCCATCGGCAATTCTGCCCAACTATAGATGGATTGAAAAACAATGAGCATGATGGTAAAAAAGATTATTGGGCCCCAGATTTTATGTGTGATCCAATTGTCTATTTTGTCTGTCCAAGTCTCATCTGTTGAAGGACATTTTGTAGTAGTTTTATGTACGACTTGCGAATGATGACCGAATCTATTCATCGTCTCCAAGACCTGAAACCGAATATCATTAAAATCTTCAGATTGGTTTATTTTTGTTATCCCTTCCTTTTGGATAGGACTGAGAAAACTGAGCCATTCTACATGATGCGCTATAAGTTTAGCTCTATATAGGTTGGTAGTATTTAGTAATGACGCCACAGCAGAAGCCACCACATTTTCTTTTTCAGTGGACTGATACAGTACTCCAACGGGATGATTATTTTTGTCCAACATACTATCTATGGCTGGCATGATTTCACTCAACCCTTTTTCAGTACGCACAGAAGTAAGAATCACTTTGCAACCCAGGTATTTTTCTAGCACAATTGGGTCGATTTTTGTCCCTGCAGCCTCAGCTATATCAACCATATTTAAAATAAACACCATCGGGAAACCCAAATCTCTGATTTGAGTAGCAAAAAGCAGGTGTCTATCGAGTTGGGTCACATCGGCCACGTAGAGTACAGCATCTGGGAAATTTGCGTCATCAGGATTGATAATTGTATTGATGACTAGTTTCTCTTCTGCCGAATTTGGGAATACACTGTAAGTACCAGGGAAATCTATAATCTGAATGGCTTTGCCACTAGGTAAGACCATAGAAGCAGTTTTTTTATCGACAGTGACACCTGGAAAATTGGACACATCCTGTCTCATTCCAGTCAGATAATTAAAGAGCGACGACTTTCCTGAATTGGGATTGCCCAGAACAGCTATGATAGGCAGTCCAGTTTTTTGTGTCATGCGATATCCTGAATATAAATACTACTTGCTTCACTTTCGCGCATTGCCATCTGGATATTATCTATTTTGATATAAAATGCGCCGCCAAAAGGTGCTTTTCGGACCATAGTCACTTTGGTTTTGGGCATAATACCCAGATTCATCAGCTTACAAGTAAAATTGTTTTCATTCAAAACAGAAACAAAGGCTGATTGACCTGGATTGAGACTATTTAATGTTTTGGGCGAAACCACTATATATTATTTAGACTAAATTCAAATTGCAAAGATATAAAAATAATTACAATTCGAAACAAGCCATTAAAAATATTGTGATGGTGATATTTGTCATACATCCAATTGAAATTACTGATTTTTATACAAAACGCATGTTTTTAGTAATTCATGATCGGATAATAATGCATGGTTAAATTCGTCTAATTTTATTAACCCGATTTTTTGCATAATGTGTTCAGATTTAATATTTATCTTTGGGGCAATGGAATATACATGCTCAAGTTTTAAAGTGAGTAACGCATAATCTAGGCATCTTTTTGCACCTTCTGTTGCATAGCCTTTATTCCATTAATTGCGACTGATTCTCCAACCGATGTCAATACATGGCGTAAAATCAGCTTGATAAGTTTGTTCGGAAAGCCCGATAAATCCTATAAATTGGTTGGTTTCAAGTTTGTCCACAGCAAAATAACAAAAACCTTTATCTTGAAATAGCTTCTGCATACGTTTGACAAATTCAATGGTCTGTGGCCTTGTCAAAATACCCGGAAAAAATTCCATTGTTTTTTCGTCAGAATTTATTGCATGCAAAGGGTCAAAGTCCGACAATATCCAGTTTCTGAATCCAAGTCGTTCTGATGTAAAGATATATTTTTTATTTTTGGTCATAATGGTTACTTAGAATCTTTAGACACATCCACCTTAAAATATTTTAAATGGTCCCTACCCAACTCTGCTTTTACCTTTTCGTTCCACTTTGAAAAATTCAAAATATTGCGGCCAAATTTCATTTCATTTTTATATGATTTGGTCATTTTTTTTAATTTCTTATTTGTTTCTTTGTATATCTTTTTCATCATATTGATGTCCTGAGTTTTGTTAAGTTCTACAACCATTTCTCTACGGATAATTTCGCAAAGATCAAAATATATATTGACATAAGCCAAGTGCTCAGGTTTGTTTTCAAGGTAATACTGTGTCTTAAACACATCAAAAACAGTATGCGAATTATGATACAAACTGTCTCCAAATTTATTGATGTCCAAAAAAAGTTGAACTACTATATCTGTTTTCTCAATTGGAGCATTGACATTCGGCTTCATTCGCACTATTGCGCTTTTACGCCAAATTATATTATTATGCTCGAAAATTTGGTCAAATGAATCACCATTAGTACTTGCAGGATTTATATCGTTTTCTATTTCATTAAAATTTAATAAAATTCCATCCTTAGCAAATAATTCATATCGCTTCTGCTGTTTTTCGGTGACTTGCAACGTTTTGTTTCTTTGCCAGAAAAGACTATCTGTAGGAATTAAAGACATCTTACGATAATCGTTTTTTGTATTATCGAATTCGAAAAATGGAAGCGTAAATAGTTCGCTATCATCATACAATTGCAATAGACCTTCTGTTTTTATATTTCGCATTTCTTTTCTTTCATTAACGCCACTAAGATATTTTAATTTAAAAGCAAAATCAACCAATGTCAATCTTGTATCGTTGCCAATTTTATTAAAGTAATAATTGAGATTTATTGATACACTAGCTATAGAATCTCGCCTACTTACTGGAAGAAAAGGATGGTTTCTGCTATTATTAATATTTAAATTCAGTTTGAGTAATTGATTATCGGATTTTCTAATAAACATTTCGCCACTAAATAATCTAGCACTATCCTTCAATATTTTGGGTTCGAACTCGATGTGAACCACACCATTTTCGTCCAAATCAGATAATCTTTTGATGTAAAATAGGTCTTTGGCGAATATTTCTGTCAACACCAAAGGATTCAAGGGGTACAAAAATGAAGGGAGTGTTGGATTGAGCAATATAAGTGCCTGTGTACTGCCCAAATTTATGAACTGCTTTTCTTCTTGGGAAGTCAATGCTACCCTACCAGCCTTTAAGAGAAAATCGGAAATATGACCACCTCGACATACCACATTGAAATACATCTGCAATAACTCTAAATGAGTGGAATCATCTTCACAATATAATTCCAAATATGCTTTTGATTGAAATTTTTTTGATTTGTTAAGCTTACCAGAACAATCTTTAACCATTTCCAATAATTTCTTATCATTGAGTGGTATTTGAACTTCTGTAAGTAAGGCTGCATTCGGCTTTAATTTAATAACATGCTTTTGCGCAGCATCAGCCACTGTCATTTTCACATGATTGTAGCCCAAATAGGAGATCAAAAGACTATCATTTGGTCTTGCATCATTTATTCTAAACTCACCTTCTTCATTGGTTATACAAGTTACACGTGAAGTCAAATTAATCACATGACAATATATCAAATTTTCTTTGGTATTTGCGTCTATGATTTTGGCTATTAAAGCATTTTGTGCACCTAAAAAAGTTCCTAAATATAACAATAGATTTAAAATAACGACTTTGGCAATATTCATATTTAAGTATCCTTTAACATTGTAAAATTATAAATAATTAGCACTAAATTAGTCAACATTATATTCATTTTCGATTGAACCATCCAAAATAGAATAGTTTGAAGGTATTTATTTTGTCTTGATCGTGTTTAATTGCAAAAGACGAATTAAAAAAATATCCACCATTTACAAAACTGTCACATCACCAGATAAATATACGATACTACCATCTACTAGTTCTGCTTTGGCAAGCCAAATATAAACTCCCAGTGCCGCTATTTTTCCAAAGATCATTCCATCCCAAGCTGCTATTTTTTCATTCGGACCAGAAGCTGACGATGCGAACACTTGATTACCATATCGGTCGTAAATATCTAAGCTGTGTATAAAATGCACCACACAATTTGGCATTATTTCGAAGAGTCTATTTTCTGATGATCCTCTTGAAGAAAAAATATTGGGTGCAAATGCAATATTATCTTTATCTAAAATTATCTGAATAGAAGCACTATCCACACAATTGTATGCATTACGAACTTTCAATTGGTAACTTGGCTGCACTAAAGCTTGTATCTGCGGATTGGGGCAATCATGACAACTTAGCCCAACAGATGGATACCATTGATAACTGATGTCATGGTTGTCATTTACTTTGGGAGATAAAATAAGTGGCTCACAAAAATCCGTCGCCAATTGATCATCTAAAACGAGAGAAGGCGAAGGTAAGATTTTGACATCAATACCTAGTGTATCGAAACATGCGCCATTATCTGCTACCACTTCATAATATCCAGAATGGTCTAAATCCACAAATGGAATGGTGCATATCGAATCATCTAACACCAATTCATTAGGACCAGACCAGTGATAATTTAAAGCAGCTGATTTATCTGAAGCAATAATTTCAAGACGCAAGGTATCTCTTTCACAATAGGTATCTGCTCCGACTAGATCTATATTAAATTGGGCTTTAACATCAACTTCAATATCTCTTTTTTGTGTACAAAATCCATATTTTGCAGAAGCTACATAAGTGCCTTTATTGTTTTGGGTAGTATTTTCGATAAAAGGACTTGCTTGCTCTGATCCAAAAATAGCAGGTCCTCGCCATAAAATCTCACCGTCAGGCGACATTTCACTGCTGAGCTTCAATGTACCACTTACGCATACGGGACTATTGGAGTAAACACGAAGATCCAACAAATTATTAGGTGCTTCTAACAAAATCGTCGTATCCATCAAAGATACACTGCAATTATCATCTAATGACCGAAACCTAAATAATTGATATTCGCCAGGCATAAGCGAGTCGAGTATAAATGAATTTTGCTCACCTATTATTACCGTATCGATATACTCTTTCCAGCCTTTCAAATTCCTGATGCTTACTTCATAATATTTCTCTTTTATAAATTCTGGTGATGAAACAATAATTTTCCCATCATTTGCCTTTTGACAATCCGTAGGTAGAATAGTCTCCCATTTAGAATTAATCAAGCCTCTCGTAATAAAATAAAAATTGCATCGGTCGCCAATAGTAGAAGATAAAGCATCATCTGATGCTAAATTTTCTGGAAATCGTGGCGGTAGATTGTGCAGGAATGCCTGATTGTAAGCTGGCCCATCTTTTGCATCAATTGACTCTATAACTATTTGGATCAAAAATTTCTGCTTGGCGGATAACGATAGACCTGAGATCGATAGGATATTTGTCCCCACGCCAGTTCCGGTATCGATGGTTCCGGAGTATGTATTGGAAATAGACTTTATGATTGTCCCTTCGGGAAAAGTATCTTTTAATACCAAATCTGTCAACGGTAGATACGAATTATTTTCAATAGTCAAGGTAAAAGTCCTAGTATCATTGTTGCAATACATGCCATTAGTCGGAGCAGAGTTGGTAAAAGATAAAGAATATGGGCATGAACAGCCATCGCTCAATCTACTCGAAGGCGTGTGAGTCAGCACTTGCGATGTGCGACCTTGACCAGCACTAATAGCAAATAAGGTATTTTGCAGTGGATTTATACCCTCACTTGCAGATCCAAAACCATATAATGAAGATGTTGGGCCAAATAAAAAACCGGCCAGATGGGTTGCATTTTTCGGATCTACCATGCCCAAAGGCGTAACCATGCCGAGATTGGGACTATCAAAATCGAGGTTGATTTTGAGCATAGATCCTCTTGTTGCAGATGGCGCTCCGTCATTTTGATCAAAATTTGCTTGATATGAATAGGCAGTTTTGCTATCATTCGGGTCAAATGCGAAATCAAACAATCTTGCCTTAAACATGCCCTGATTGGGAGAAGTTGGATCCCAAAACAAGCTAATCTCGCGCAACAACTTAAACTGGTCTGTGACATCAAA
Source organism: uncultured Saprospiraceae bacterium (assembly GCA_937952155.1). GTDB lineage: Bacteria > Bacteroidota > Bacteroidia > Chitinophagales > Saprospiraceae > OLB9. The sequence continues at coordinate 3,325 of CALFYH010000345.1, read as the reverse complement.
AACCAACATTTTGTGTAAACCATAATCGTAACATATATACAAACCATCAGCCGTACAATCTCCAGCATTGGCCCTCAATGTATCTGTTATAGTGACATTGCCTATGCGTTCGACGGTATTATATAGGCTATGACGAACTATGGTATTGGTATTTTGTTCCACACTATAGACATAATTATCCTTGGGATTGAAGCCAAGAGCATCAAAACTACCTTTGTAATTGGCTAATATGCTTAGGAATGGCTGTGCAAACGGAATAAACGTCACCTGATGTATCGAGGTATTCTTGCCATCATTGGTAGCAATAAGTAGCTGTCCATCACATGCAAATCTCTTTTGAGCCACCAATGTCAAGGTAACACAAAAGATAAAACAGCATGGAAGAACCAGAAACCTAAACATCATAGATGATTGCATTTATACTTTGTCATTTGGAAGTGTTCATTCCAAATGAATCTTGCACAAAACTACACCATATTTTGATTTATTATGGGGAAATAATGGAAGTGGTTTTTTGTTTTGAATAATGATCACCAACCCAATGGTGAGTCTAAGGCAGTCAGTTGTGGATTAAATTATCCAATTTTCAAATCCAATAGAAAGCTCAGTAAGCCATCTACCGAAGTTTAATTTGATATATTAAAACGTCATTTTAATGGCCATTCCATTTGCGCATAATCCCAATTTTAAATCGAAGGGCGCTTCATAGGATAATCCTTTCAGTCTTTTATTGTACAAATCTATGGCTTTCAGCGTTTTCTTATTGGCAGAAACACCAAATTGTAGCCCGACAATTGAAACACCACAACCTATGCCTGCTAAAGTCCAACTGGGCTTACCACCAAAAAGTGCTGCCCCAACTTGCCAGCCAATCATAAACCCACCAGCAAATGAAAATATCTTTGATATGCCCGAAGCCGATATCGCTTTGTCCATTAACCTTCTGGCTTCATCATCTTTTTTCATCATCACAAAAATATCATTTAAACTCAAGACACTACCATTGCTATCATATCTATATCCACCCAATACTCTGGTAACATCTATCGTGTCTGCTAGACTTTGCGAAAAAACTGCGATACTTATCGCTAATCCAAAAAGAGTTAAAAATATTTTCGTTATCATGGTGTTTGTTGTATTATTTATTTAAATGATTTGTTTTGATTGTTATTTTTGCACAGTTTGAAGCTTGCTTTCTTTACAAAATTCATTTAATTTTAATTTTAAGTTCTTTTCCAAAAATACCAAAAACTTCAAAGTAAATAATCGCCAATTCTTCAAGAATCTTCATTGGATCCAGTTCATTGAAGTTAAAAACTTGCTTCCTCCATGAATCCAAATTATATCCCAAACTCATAAGAATTGTTTTGGTAGATTTCACTAGAAAATTTTCAAATTTTACATTCTCAGGCGCTCTAAATTTCAATTCTCCAATATCATTATTTGCACTTAGATGCAAAAAGATTTGATTCTCCAAGATTTCAAATTCTAATTCTTTTATTTCATTACGTTTTAAACTTTCAAGCAACTCTAGAATTTTGTCATCATCAATTCTTGGTTTTGGAACAGTGGATTCTAGCTCATTAAGTTCAATCCTTGATTGCTCTATTATTTTTCTTGCCTTCGATGCATAATATTCTTCCATTTTGACCTTTGTCTCCTCATCCAACCAGTCCATACTATTTGCTTTTTCGTCTATTCTTTTCTCTAGAGTCGAGATGTTATCTTTTAGCCTTGAAATCTGATTGAAATTTGAATTTTCAAGATTTTTAAGCACATTTAATTTGTGCCTTGTATATATAAGGGCATTGCGAAAAACCTTAGCACCATCAAAATCCCATTCACTTATACATTCATGCATTGATGACTCTAGATAGCCATATTCATCTTGTAAATGTGCTATTAATATGTCTAAATCAGGATTCATATGTCATTTACGAAAGTTAAAAATTATTAGAACTACGATTGAATCTGCTTCTTAGTAAAAAATTCATTTGAATGCCAATAATTTCCATGTCATCAATCTTCGCGCTTCATCACTAAATTGTACGTCCAAAGATAATAATAAGTCAGATTTTGTGGTGTTTTCGACGAATAATTTAAACTATTTGCCATGTTTTTGGGAGACGAACTTAGTTGTTTGATTTGTTTTTTTAGTTATCCTATCACAAGGTTAGCTTTTTCATCTGCAATTCCAATTGTCGCAATTGCTCCTGAATTGAATTTCAAGAAGTCCGTTTCAATTCCGTCTGAAAAAATTAGTCCGTTGTTAGGCATATATGATTGAATAATTAATTTTGATTGTCCTGTAATAATTCCTGCTGTTGTTTCTACTTGTGTTTTCTTACTTGCAAAAGGTTCTCTAACTGCAAACATTAATTGATTGTCTTTTAGTTTTGCATATTTTTTCTTTGCGTTGTCTTTTTCTATAAACTTATGAATTCCAAAACTCATATTAAAAATAGAACTTAACCAACCTGTTGAACCAGCTTGGGTTGAAACAATTATCCCTGACGAAGAATGTTCTTCTGTTTTGTTATTATATGTTAGTTGGTAACGAGCTGAAACGTGAGAACTTGCACCAATAAATAAATCATTAAATGCCAATAACCTTTGCCCATCATTTAGTTTTGCTTCTGCAAATGAAGTTAGTTTTGAATTAAAGTTGTTGTTGATTACTTTATCCACTGCAACTAAAAAATTTTCTGAATTGAAAGGCAATAAAACTCCATCGTATCTTTCTTGGTCAGGATTTACTGCTATAATAGGAATTTGTTGAACATATTTTGCAGTATTCGCTACTAAACCATCTTGTCCAACAGTTACCACAACTTGTTTATTATTAAAAATAAATGAAGGCAAAAAACTTCTCTCAACTATTTTGTTTTTTAAAACAGTTGATAAATTTCGTTGAACAATTGAAAGCGAATTATGAAATATTTCGTGTTCTTTTTCATAATCTTTAAAATCTCCACCAGAACGCTCAATATAAAATTTGGCTTGTGCTTTGGTATTAAATCGTTCTATGAGTGTTTCAAGCCTTGTTTTGTTCTTGATTATAATTGCGTATTCAACACTCATTTTTTGTTTTGCTTATCGTTCAATAAATTTTCAAGTAATTCAGGACTAATGTTTAAGTTGCCAATTTTTCCAGCGTTTTCTGCAAGTTCACGAAATGCAAGAGAAATATTAAATTTGGGGTCATCATTGTTATTTAATGCAGTTAAAATTTTCCAGTCCATTGCTTTATATGGTTTCAATGTTGTTTCCAAAATGTAGCCTTGTGCATCGGCTTCTTTCTTTTCGTTCGCAGTTTTTTGTTCTA
>CALFYH010000344.1 GCA_937952155.1 uncultured Saprospiraceae bacterium | reverse complement strand
GATCTACACAGGCGAAGACACTCTTTCCCTACACGACGCTCTTCCGATCTGTGGAATCACAGCGATTTCTCGGTAAGTAGTTTTGACAATCTCCTTGCAGGCAATTACAATGTAACAGCCTATGATAAACTCGGCTGTAAGGCTGGTATTCCCAATATCAAATTAAACTATACCAATCTACCTATAGATGTATCCATCGAATTGTTCAAAGATAATACCTGCTACAAAGATACCAATGCCGTAATCTCCAGCATCATTAGAAATGGAAAAACAGACTATGACTACAATTGGAGCCAAGGTAAACAATATTTTTCATCTCGACCAACTGATACATTGACCAATCTTGGTGCTGGGCTATATACCTTGACCGTGACTGATGCAGATGGTTGTACTGGATTTAGCAATAGTGTTCTTATTAAAGAAAAGGATCCATATACTTATACCATTACAGAAATTAAAAATAATCTTTGCCAAATGGATACCACAGGTGCTATTACAATCCAAGTTGATGGAGCAGTAGAACCGAAAGGCATAAGTTGGAATGGTGGATTGTATTCTGGTAGCCAAATAGACAGCCTCATCAATGGCTCTTATCGTGCCACAGTCATAGATGCCAATAATTGTGTGCTCGAAGTATTACCTGTCATTATAAGCTCGGAATCAGAAATCACCGCAAATCCTGTCATCAAAAATGAAAAAGACAATGATGTGAATGGTGAAATTTGTGTCTTCCCTACAGGTGGATTTTTGCCTTACAAATTTTTATGGAATAATGGTTTGTCCAATGATTGCATTTACAATCTAAAAGCTGGTGAATATACATTAACCATCACGGATAATAAAAACTGTACATTCACCGAAACATACAAAGTAGAAAATACATCAGGCACCGATGATGAAAAAGATGACTTCTACCTTTATCCCAACCCAACAACTGAAAATCTATATATACGATCCAATCAAAAAATAAATGAAATAAAAATATTTGATTTCAATGGAAGACTCGTCAGATCTATTGTAAATATTAATGATCGAATATCCATTCAAGACCTGTTACAAGGTGTATATATTTTGCAATTAAATACAGAAAAAGGCTCTTATGAATTTAAGTTATTGAAGAATTAAAACATGTTGCTTGTCGCAATGTTGGCACAAATATTTGCATGCTCATCATAATCAGATCATTCATTTTATATTGCTAACGTAAAAACTAAACTTACTCACCCAACAATTATTAATGTCGGTCCTTCAACTATTAATGTCAGTGCTAAAACCAATGATGTTAGTGCTCCATTTATTAATGCGGATGCTCCAAATATAAATGTCGGCACTCCATTTGTTAATGCGGATGCTCCAACTATAAATGTCGGTGCTTCATTTGTTAATGCGGATGCTCCAACTATAAGTGACAGTGCTCCAATTGTTAATGCAGACGCTCCAACTATAAATGACGGTGCTCCAATTGTAAATGCGGGTGCTTCAACTATAAATGACGGAGCTCTAATTGTTAATACGGATGCTTCAACTATAAATGACGGAGCTCTAATTGTTAATGCGGATGCTCCAACTAAAATTGACGGTGCACCAACTGAACTTTTGGGTGCTTTAACTAACCTTTTACAAACAAAAATTCATGATTAATAGCAGTAATCTTTCGAGTAGATAATTTCATGTAAATGATAAAGGTCCGGATATCGGCAAGAACTTGCAACTATATGCATTTCTTGTGCTATCACGGACCTTCATATTATGCTAAAAAGCAATTTACTTTTTATTGGTAAATTTTAAACCGCTCACTTGTTTGTACTGTGGGCTTTGACTACCAAATATACTTTTAATATATACCTTCACATTTTGGGCTATGGCCTTCAGACCTGTCTCTGGATGATAGAGCAAGGCATCGCGTTCAGCAATGGCGTTACTAAATGTGGTATGTGCTGCAATCCAACTGGTTTTTGCTGCTTCTAGTGCTCCCAATCTTGCTTGAAGTTGTGGTATCTTCAATTCATTTTCATTGGGATTGTACTGTGTGGTTTGCGAAAGTATTTGTATTAAATTGGCAAAATGATCTTTGAGACGATCGTAGGATTGTTGTGAAGTAGAAATGCCTTTGGGAGATTCGGTACTCTCGGTAGTGGTCATATCGGTGGCGGTTTTTTTACTAGTTGACCCTTACAATTTTTTGTTGACACCTTTGGCATCATCAATGGTCAATTTAGGAGCTCCGGAGGCAATCAAAGCATTGATAATACGTGTAGCCAAGGACTTAATGTCTTCAAAAGCGATACGGCGTGCATTGATGGCATTATCAAATCCAGTTTTTTGGACTTTGAAATTGTTCATCATGGTCTGTGCGGCGGTGTAAACAGCCTGTAGCTGTGGGATGGTAAGTGCGGCATTGCTAGGGTTGTAGGTAGTACCGTACGCCTGGCAGTAAGAGATAAGATCCTCGAAGTAGGCTAAGTTTTTGATGTGCCCTGTTTCTGAAGTTGAACCCATTTTTAAATGTTTTTTTAAGTTATATAATAGCTCTTAACGATGGTGTGCATATTTTTTATATTATGGAAATGTTAAAAGTCTTTTAAAAAATGTAAGATGTCGTATAGGTGTACAAAATAGCTAAAATCAATCGGGCCTTTATAGAATCTTTTCAAAATACAAGATAAAGTTTTATCCTGTATTTCTACCATCCACCCATCTGAAGGAGTCTTCATAACATTGGCAAATACATCAAACAAAGTTCTTGAAGTGTATTTATTTTCAAAATCAATGAGTTCAATATCAAACATTTCAAAAAATCATTTTCTAAACGCCGAATTAAATATGCTATACAAATAATTACCAACTTTTAATTACTTTTACGCCATTCATTCAATAAACTAACCATGCAATTTATAAAAACATTCTTGCCTTCTGCTTCAGAAGAATACCATAATCACCAGGAAGTATATGCAACGGGAAAGTTGAAAGAATATAAAGAAAGAGCGGAAATGATTTTATCAACTTGGACTTCCTCACTAGAAAAGACATAAAGATAAGCTGCTAATTTTTGAGTTAATAAATAAAATTGTTCTAAAGGTGATCTGCAATCCAAATGTGCCTGAGTCATTATAATATTGTATCATCTAAACACATTTTTACCACCATCCATAATAAAAACAACCCACTATATCCCCACTTTTTCCAAAATATATTGAACCAATTCTGCCAAAATATCTTTATTTATATCGTTGATATGCCATTATTACCATTTTCTTTATCAAAAATAGACACTTTGTCTTAAAGATGTGCATGGTATGATTTTGGGGAAGGATAACGGAATGCAAATTTAATTTTTTAATAATATTTAATATCTTTGCAACCCTTTTAGCCTCTGGTTGAATATTAAAAAACAAGCTTCCAAATATAATAATATGTTTAATTTTTTAAAAAACATTTTCGGTAACAAACACGAAAAAGATGTCAAAAGCTACAGCGCCGTAGTTGATAAAACCAATGCTTTCTTTAACGAGTATCAGGCCTTGTCCAATGATCAACTTAGGTCAAAGACGTTGGAATTCAGATCTAGAATCAAAGAAAGCCTTAAAGATATAGATGCAGATATCTCGCTTTTGGTAGAAAAAGCAAATGCAACAGAAGATTTTCACTCCAAAGAAAACTTATATAACGAAGTAGATGGATTGAAGAAGGAAAGAAATAAATATCTGGAAGATGTATTGAAACAATTGCTTCCTGAAGCTTTCGCAGTAGTGAAGGAAACAGCTAGAAGGTTTAAGGAAAACGAAACACTTGCAGTGACAGCCCTAGATCACGATCGAAATCTTGCTTTAAAGGCTGACTATGTGTCTATCCAAGGCGATCAGGCTATCTGGAAAAATAGCTGGAAAGCAGCAGGTGGAGACATCACATGGAATATGCTCCACTATGATGTACAGCTCATCGGTGGTATGGTACTGCATGAAGGTAAAATCGCCGAGATGGCTACGGGTGAAGGTAAAACACTGGTTGCCACATTGCCTGCTTACTTGAATGGACTTACTGGCGAAGGCGTACACGTCATCACGGTCAATGATTATTTGGCAAAAAGGGACAGCGAGTGGATAGGACCTATTTTCCAATTCCTTTTGCTGACGATAGACTGTATAGATAAATATAAACCACATTCTCCTGAGCGTATTGCTGCTTACAGATGTGATATTACTTATGGTACCAATAATGAATTCGGTTTCGATTATCTAAGAGACAATATGGTACGCGACAAGGATGAATTGGTTCAGGTTAAACACCATTATGCCATGGTGGATGAGGTGGACTCTGTATTGGTGGATGATGCGCGTACACCATTAATAATATCTGGTCCTGTGCCACAAGGTCTTGAAGAACAAGAGTATATCGAACTTAATCCGAAGATCGAAAGATTGTTTGGCATCCAACGTCAACAGGCGGCAGAACTTCTTGCCGAAGCCAGAAAACTTATAAAAGCTGGTAGTACTGGACATAACGAAGGCGAAGGTGGATTGGCTTTATTCAGAGTTTATCGGGCATTGCCAAAGTACCGACCATTGATCAAGTATCTAAGTGAAGAAGGAATCAAAGTGATATTGCAAAAAACAGAGAATATCTACATGCAAGAGCAAAGCAAAAATATGCATGTGGCTGATGCGCCTTTATATTTTACGATCGACGAAAAAAATAGAAATGTCGAATTAACCGAAAAAGGGATAGAATATCTTTCAAAAGGTGAAAACGACCCTAATTTCTTTGTTTTACCAGATATCACACAACAAATCCAAGAAATCACTGCTAGGGAAGTGAAAGAAGGCATCCAACTTGCTCAGGAAAAAGAAACCTTGATCCAGGATTATGCCGTAAAATCAAGGAGATTGCACGCTACAAGTCAATTGCTGAAGGCATATACCATGTTCGAGAAAGATCAGGAGTATGTTGTCATCAATGAAGAAGTTAAAATCGTAGATGAGCAGACTGGCCGTATGATGGAAGGCCGTAGATATTCTGATGGATTGCACCAAGCATTGGAAGCCAAAGAAGGTGTAAAAATCGGAGACATTACGCAGACTTATGCGACGATTACACTCCAAAATTACTTCAGAATGTATCATAAGTTGTCCGGCATGACTGGTACAGCGGAAACTGAAGCTGGGGAATTTTGGGAAATTTACAAACTGGATGTAGTCGTCATTCCTACCAATAAGCCGATCATCAGAAATGATAAGGAAGACTTAGTCTATAAAACAGCTAGAGAAAAATTTAATGCTGTAATAGAAGAAATCGGAAATCTTACAGCCAAGGGCAGACCAGTTTTGGTGGGTACTACATCGGTAGATATATCCGAATTATTGAGCCGAACACTAAATCTGCGTGGTATCAAGCATAATGTATTGAATGCCAAACAGCATCAACGTGAAGCTGAGATCGTAGCAGAAGCAGGAAAAGCTGGAGCAGTAACTATTGCTACCAATATGGCTGGTAGAGGTACGGACATCAAGATCGGCGAAGATGTCAAACAAGCAGGCGGACTTGCAATTATTGCCACCGAAAGGCACGACTCTAGACGTGTGGACAGACAGCTCAGAGGTAGAGCGGGAAGACAAGGAGATCCAGGTACATCACAGTTTTATGTGTCATTGGAAGATAATCTCATGAGACTTTTCCAATCTGATAGAATAGCAGGCCTAATGGACAAAATGGGTCATAAAGATGGTGAAGTGATCCAACACAGTATGGTGACCAAGTCTATCGAGCGTGCACAGAAAAAAGTAGAAGAAAATAACTTCGGAATCAGAAAGCGATTGCTCGAATATGATGACGTCATGAATATCCAACGTGAAGCAATCTATCGTAAGCGTAACAATGCGCTACAAGGAGACCGACTCGAAGTAGATTTGCACAGCATGTTCGTTGGTTCGGTAGAAAATATCGTGGCGACCAATAAAAGTCATGGCAATTTTGAATCTTTCAGATATGATTGTCTCACCACATTGGGCACTGACCCACAGATGACCGATGAGACATTCAAAAACACTTCGGTAGATCAATTGATAGACCAGACTTTGGAAGCAGTAATGAATCATTATCATCACAAATCTGAGCAGATCACTCAAGTCTTGTTGCCAACCATCACGCAAGTATATGAAAATGAAGGGCATAGATACAAGAGAATAGCAATTCCATTTACAGATGGTAGAAGCAATCCATTGCCTATCGCAGCAGATCTTAAAAATGCCATAGATACAAATGGTGGATCCATCATGCGTGATGTAGAAAAGACCATCATGCTTGCCATCTTGGATGATCACTGGAAAGAGCATTTGCGTAATATGGATGAACTCAAAGATGCTGTTCAGGCAGCTTCATTCGAGCAAAAAGATCCATTGGTAAAATACAAAATCGAAGCGTACAACCTTTTTGAGACACTTATCAATAAAATCAATAAAGATGTAACTGCGTACTTATTTAATGGTAAATTATTGATTCAACAAGAAGTACGTGAAGCAAAAGTTCAAAAAACTGACCTAACCAAGGTGCGTACCAGTCGTGAAGAAGAAGCCATCAGAGAAGCGGCAGAAAGTGTATCCAAGAAATCTGAAAAACCAGAGACTTTCAGGAGGACTGAAGAAAAAGTAGGCAGAAATGATTTATGCCCATGTGGAAGCGGCAAAAAATTCAAACATTGCCACGGCAAATAATCTAGTATTTATATGGCAACTGGGAAAGTACATCCTGATACTTATTATATGTCAAGGTGTATTTTTTTGGCTAAAAAAGGTATCCGACAAACAGCGTCAAACCCAATGGTAGGCGCTGTTTTGGTTTGTAATGGCGTCATCATTGGCGAAGGATACCATCAAAAATTTGGGTCACCACATGCTGAAATAAATGCGATAAATGCGGTATCGACTGAAAATAAACATCTCATTCCCAAATCTACCTTATATGTGAGTCTTGAGCCTTGTTCCCACAGTGGAAAAACACCACCTTGTGCCCATCGAATTGTAACAGAAAAGATACCAAGAGTTGTTTTCGGCTGTAAAGATCCAAATCCATTGGTTGCTGGAAAAGGTATTGATTATCTTAGAGCCAATAATGTAGCTGTTGATGGGCCGATCATGGAAAAAGAAGCCCAAGATCTTATACGTAAATTCGTTACCAACCTCAAAGGACTTCCATATATCATTTTAAAATGGGCACAGTCTGAAGATTTGTATTTATCTGCTAAAGATCATCAGGTCTGGCTTAGCAATAAATACACACAAATCCTTACCCATAAATGGAGAAGCGAGATAGATGGCATCATGGTTGGCAGGAATACGGTGCAAATTGATGATCCTTCATTGGATGTTAGGCAATATTATGGCCCTAATCCCATGAGAATATTGATGGATACTAATTTAAAAACTGATCCGAGTAAGAAGTTGCTATCTGATGGAAAACCAACGATTGTAATTAATAGTAAGATCGAGCAAAATGATGGTCAAACCCATTATATTAAAGTTGATGATACAAGTGATCTTAATAATATTTTAAAAATCCTTTTCGGCCTTGGCATCACTTCGTTGCTGGTAGAAGGTGGCGCATCTTTGCTGCAATCATTTATAAATCAAGGATTATGGCATGAAGCCAGAGTGATCAGAACAAAAACTAAACTTGGTGATGGTATCAAAGCGCCTGCACTACAAGGCAATCTCCTGGAAAAAATGCAAGTGGCCGATGATGAAATTTTGTTTATTTCTAACCCATCAATGTTATCATGACCAAAAAAGAAAAGGTGGCATATATAGTAAAAACACTGGAAGAACTGTATCCTGAAACGCCTGTTCCATTGATTCATAAAGATCCTTATACATTGATGATTGCGGTATTACTTTCTGCACAGTGCACAGACGAAAGAGTAAACCAAGTGACGCCTACCCTATTCCAAAAAGCTGATAATCCGCAAGATATGGTAAAACTAACCGTAGAAGAAATACGTGAAATCATCAAACCTTGTGGCCTATCGCCTACCAAATCAAAAGCCATTCATACATTATCAATGATATTGAATGAACGATTTGGCAGTTCGGTTCCAGATAATTTTGAAGACTTGGAAATGCTTCCCGGTGTAGGACATAAGACGGCATCAGTGGTGATGAGTCAGGCATTTGGTGTACCTGCTTTTCCCGTGGATACGCACATACATCGATTGGCGACGCGCTGGGGACTAACATCTGGCAAAAACGTACAACAAACAGAAGCAGACCTCAAAGCCTTATTTCCAAAAAAATTGTGGAATAAATTGCACCTTCAGATTATATTTTATGGCAGAGAATATTGTAAGGCGAGAGTCCATGATCCATCATTATGCTTGATCTGTAAAACTATTTCTGATTCGAAATAAACATAAGCTACTACAAATCAGTTTATATTTACAATTGACAATTCAATTACAACTTACCTTTCTTTTTTCAGAGAGATTGTTGCCTGTATGATCTATTAATGCAACCAATTCCAACTCTATTGTTTTTTGTTCCGCAAAATCTACAACCCAATAATCATTTATATTGATAATTTTCCCATGTGTGTGTTTGTTTTTAATGGAAAATGGTGTTTCGTTGGGTTTGTGAAGTAGCATTTCGTAGCCGTGCATAGATACGTCAGACGTAATAGTTGCTAATATAAAAATAGTATCACCTTTCACATATTTGATTCCTTGTCTAGGCGAAAGCAATTCAATTTTAGTATTGAATTTATCGACAGTTACAGCTTCTTCCTTTGAACATGAAGCAATTAAGAATAATAAAAATATTACATATATAAATCCTAGGTGACGCATAATTATTCAGAATAAAGTGGGTTAGAAATAAAAGTATAATCAGAAAGTGTGTTTAAAAATGCTTTTAGTTTTTGTTTTTCATCATTATTTAAAGGAATACCTATAATATTGTTTTGTACTAATAAAGGATCAATATTTGTGTGGTAAACCAATCCATTGCTGTAGTGATCTAATACCTGATCCAAGGTTCGAAACCGACCGTCGTGCATATATGGGTAAGTAAGGGCAACATTCCTTAGTGATGGTACTTTAAACTTATGATTATCAGTTGTGTCCAAAGTAATCCTACCATAGCCAAGATCGTCATTCAATATTTCCAAACCATTGTTTCGCAAGCTGTAATCTGTAAAAAGTGGTTCTTTATGGCACGAAGCACATTTTGCTCTAAATATTTGCAATCCGTCGCCTTCATCTAATGTCAATTCTACTTTGCCTTGTCTATATTTGTCATATTTGCTATCTGCACTTACCAGCATGCTCATGTACTGAGCCAAAGCATAAAAAAGTTGTTGCGATTCTATAGGTTTTTCTCCAAATACTTTACGAAACCTATTGGAATAGCTTGGATTATTATTGAGTTTTTGGATTGCAGTATTCATGTCTTGTCCCATTTCTACCGGATTGGTGATAGGTGCAAGTGGCATAACTTCTATATGATTAATGCCTCCATCCCACATGAAAATCGGTTGCCATGCCAGATTAAACATTGAAGGACTATTTCTTGTGCCTGCCAGATCATAAATGCCCTTACTTAATGCTACATTATGATCGGCAAAAGCATGACCTTGTGCATGGCAAGACGCACAACTTATTGTACTATCTAAAGAAAGAATTGGATCAAAAAACAAAGATCTACCCAATTCAAATCCTTCTTTGGTTAAGGTATTTTTACCAAATTGATAATGTGGCGCAGGAAAATAATCGGGATAAGTCAGACCGAAGTCTAACTCATCCTGATCATTTTGACATGAATAACTCCATATCATTGTGAAAAACAATAAAAAGATGATTCTTTTCATCATCACTTCAGTCTATTAATTATGAATGTGGTCAAATCTAACCGCATCGTAAAAATTTGTTGACATAGACTTTGCCAAAGCATTAGGCATGGTATTAACACTTTTAACAGCCAATTTTTCTGCTCCATGCCATAATCTTGCTGGATTGGCCACCATGTGAATCTCAGCTTCTCTATCACCATCTACAACCAATGCAGTACTTCCAAAATTATAAGATTTTGTTGTTTGCACTTTATTTACACCTTTGAATCCTCCTAGGTGAAAAGCGAATGAGCCATCTGCAGCAGTAGGAGCTTTCCCTTCAGCCTTCACCATGATATAACCAGAATTCCAGCTCCAAAACAAACCTTTCGCTGGGTCTAAAGCACCTGTTTGAGCTCCAGATGAACAACGAGTGCTATCCACACCAAACATCAACTCGACGTCGGTATATTCACCAGCAGGAACATTTGGGATTACTGCTTTATTACTGCCACTAACGTCAGCATCTACTATAAAATAGCTTTCTGGCATCGTATAATAACTGCCATCCTTTGCTTTAAGGCGTACATTTGATACATAATATTTGAATGTTGTAAAGGTCATTTTTTCGCCCAACATTGGATGCGTCAATTCACTATTTAGTGAAAACTCACCTTCTGTTGATCCCCAAACATGGTCAAACTCGATGGTAACGTTACCTGGTTTAGCTTGTTCTTCATCTTTTTTACAAGATGTAAAAGTCAAAAATATTAATGTAAAAACTATTAGAATACTATTTAAAAATTTCATGATTTTTGTATTAAATTTTAATTGAAAAAAATAATTATTTGCCACAAATGGTTAGAATAACACTGCAAATTGTGCACTTATTCTTGTACCTGATGTCAAATTGCCATTTGCGACGTTTTGTGTTATCACTGGCTGAATAGATATACCAGAAGAAAACTGATTACTAAAAAAATCCAGCCCTATTTGTCCGTAAACAACATTTCCGCCAGACAAATCTACCTCAGCACCTTGGTGATAATCTAGAGATGAATGCTCCATTGTTGCTCCCAAATAAGGCATCAAACTATTTTTGCCAATATCAAGGATGTAAAATCCACGAATACTTGCGGTTTGCCTTTGCCCATATCGAAAATCCTGCTTATCATTATGACCATTCACACGCCAGCTGTACTCGGCTGACAAACCAATGTTGTTTTGTCTTACTAAATAATTTGCATTTAACATAAAGTCGGTTGTGCCCGTACCAAGTTGAATACCTGGAATCCATTCATTTTCTGCATCGAGAAAATCAGATGCACCTGTCGGCAATTTGATACCACCACCCAACTGTAAATGCTGTGTCCATTTGCCATCTTCAGATCTTTTTTGATTGATTATAGCAAGCATGGCCATTACAGTTATATCGCCAAGCCCTCTTTGCGCTAATGATATCTCATTTTCATTTTTTGTAATGCTTTGATATGGTATAAACCCAAAAAGTTGAATCCTTTTTCCTAATACAAATCGTCCCCAAAGATCGGTTGTGTGGAAATACTCTCGACTTACTTTTTCGACATCTGTAGAAAATAATGGTGGATGTACAGATTTAAAATTTCTATAACTATATCGCAAGCCAACAAAATGCTTCTGAAACTGGGGCAAGATTCCGAATTGGTGTCCAGAAACTGCACAGCCACATACGTCACATGCTGAAATGTGCAATGAAATAGAAGAAATAATAATAGTACAAAGTGCTAATATCCATCTCTTGCTCATATTGAAGGATTTCTAAGATATTAATAAATAAATGAACCGTTATGCGATTTGCATACTTTCAAATAATGACCAACTTGTAATAGTTACACTTATAAATAAACATTGAATAATTCGCTAATGGAATTACACATACAAATCTACCTTTTCTTGTGGTAAATATTAAACAAGATTATTTTTGTGTTCCTTATTGGAAAATGATGGATTAGACTACAAAATCAGGAGGCGTAAAAATATTTTTGCAGTAAGTAGAAATTTTAATCCGCTTTTGATAGCTAATGCCTTTATAATCAATCACTGGCATGTCAACTAAGACAGACAAGAATTGTAATTCAGAATAAATATATGGTTGTAAATTTAGTTCTTTTAATTTTAGTGGTAAAGGTAAATTTTCCTGTTGCTCTGATTTTTTCAGGTTTTTCATCAAATGGCACTTGCCTTTACACTTGAGTTCCTTCTTATCTTTGTTCTCACATAGATATTTTGCGATATAATCTTGATTTATTCTCCACGATATATACGTAGCTACACCCGTAAAGGCCGGTAAGCTCATTAATACCACTAAAACATAAACCATGATGTTTTTCATGATGCAAAGATATTGCATAAAATTTGGTCGCAAACATGATTTGGATCATAAATTTTACGAATAATCTTAAAAAATAAATTACAAAACCAAACGAATAAGCTTATAATTCAATTTTTTCATACCAATGACCATCACTCACCAAACCACCTGAACTTATCATTCGGAATAGCTCAACTGCTCGATTTGGATGATATTTTTTAGCATGACGTTGTAAAGTAAAACCTGTCAAATCACTTACCATAGCTTTCAAAAAATCTTGAATTGTTTCAAATTTAGATACAGATTCGATGTTGATCAATTGAATATCATCACTTGCACATTTGAATAATTTGAGCCTATTCCCATTAAAAAAGTCAATATATCCTATTTTTTGTAGTGTATTTTCAAATACAAAATCACTGAAATCATGCAAGTACTTTTGTGCTAAATCTGGCTCTAAATCCTTCATTTTTTGCCATGATGCAGCATCTATGCCCTGCACTATCAAAAACTTGACAAATTCGTCTTTCAAAGCTTCAAACTCATCTTCAGTAAGTACCCGATATTTCATATCTCTTGTTATAACCTTCAAATTAAGGAGATAAAGATAGTAAAACGATATAACTTTTGTAGTCCATGATTTTTATTTTAGTAAAAGTTTTTACATTAAATTAATATTTAATATGTTTGTAGCTAAATTACAATTAAATATTAATATAAAACCCATGTTGGACAATAGTGTTTTAATAGATTTTCTACTTTCAAAATCGAAACTTAATCAATATCTGCAAGAAGCATTTGAAGATTATCACCATCATAAAATCAATGCGGGCGATTTTATCATTACACTTAAAAAATCTAATGATAAAAGCTTGAGTATCAACGCTAGAATGAAGTCAATCTTCGCTGAAGTACCTATTGCATTTACTTTTGCCAAAAGTGCTGGTCTGTTTTCGATCGAAGGAGAAGGCACCATCAAAATGAATCTGGAAATACAATGTGAAATAGACGATACATTCGGTTTTAAGACTAAGTCAACATTACATAATCACTCATGGATACAAGGTCCCGTTTTGCACCTAGGCGAATTAAGTATTCCTGCTGAAACCATCAGCAATTGTGTGATCGCTTATATGAAGGAAAGTCTATTGGAGAAATTGGACAAAAGATTGGAAGAGACCGCAGATATCAAAAAGATGATCAATGAACAGCTCAAGTTATATGCTACAAATTATCTGGTAAACAGAAAGCCAGACCTCTATTTTAATGGGCAACTTACGGAAGTGCAATCCAGTTTATTCAGAGAGGACGAAACAGATATTCATCTAGATCTATGGCTTGAAATGAGTGCAAAAATTTCTGACGAACCTATTGCATTTGATGTGCAATCGACACCGGTATTTTTCTGGGCTGAAGAAAAAAAGATCAAAAATTCTCAAAAAATTGACATCGAGCTTTCATATGTTGGACTCGCTAAGTTACTAATGACTGAAATCAATGGTCAGGAAATAGGTGGTAAAACCTTCGAACTCAACAGTATTCACATCAGAAATACAAGCCAACTAGAAATAAAAGCCCATGTGATCGAGCCTATCGCCGGCATTATTACCTTCACAGGCATGCCGTATTTAGCACAAGCAGAGCAAAAAATTTACTTGGACAATCTAGATATCGATATTGATGCAAATAATTTTATTTATAAACTTTCGTCTCCGATCATCGAAAAGATCTTGCGCAATCAGATTATCAAATTGATACCATTCGACCCACTACCACATTTCAAGGGATACATGACCAAGATACCGCA
This sequence comes from uncultured Saprospiraceae bacterium, assembly GCA_937952155.1. Lineage (GTDB taxonomy): Bacteria > Bacteroidota > Bacteroidia > Chitinophagales > Saprospiraceae > OLB9. Next base: position 16,378 of record CALFYH010000344.1, on the reverse strand, counting down.
GATCCAACTTTACAATAACAGGATTTCACTCATTCCGAGTTTTTCAGCTTTCAAAATAGAACACTTGCAATTTGGAGATAAAAGCTTAGTGTGCACGCTTGGACTAGACGATGCGGAACTCGATGTTGTAGTGTAGATTTTCTTAGGAATTCATACCTGTTTTCTTAAAAAATATATTAACTTTGTCTCTAATAGTTCACAACTTTAAACGCTAGTTATCATGAGGAAATATGCTTTTATATTGTTTGTAATTATGACAAGCACTATATTATTATCTGCCCAACAAGCTATATACCTCAAAATAAATCATAAAATAGGAAATGAAGATTTTGCTTTTGGTAAATCAATTAAGAATAATGCAGGACAGGAATTTACGCTCAAAAGATTAGATTATTACATATCAAATATTACTTTGTATCATGACAACAATAAAACATTTCTTGCCAAAGATACCTTTTTGCTTATTCGGAATATTAATGAAATCAACCATTATTTAGGGTCACAATTTATAAACAAAGTAGATTCGATCGCATTCGATATAGGAATTGATACGTTCTACAATCATGATGATCCTACACTGTGGCCAGCAAGTCATCCACTTTCACCCAAAGATCCTGATATGCACTGGGGCTGGGCTGCAGGATATAAATTTGTTGTTCTCGAAGGCAAAAACGGGCCAGATTTGTTTTACGATTTTGAAATGCACGCCTTTGGCGATCCATTATTGACAAGAGTAGTAGTGCCAATAAATAACACGAATAATGGCGACAAACTTACCATAGAACTTAATGCAGACTATCAGCATCTTTTCGACGATATTAATCTGGATAATGTGATTGTCATACATGGATCATCAAAAGTAGTAATTGCCGTGATGAAAAATTTGAAAAATAATGTCTTTAGTGATGCGAATAAATTTTCTGGTGCAATTGATGTCGAAAAACCTCATCTGACAATCGCACCAAATCCCACAAATAGTGAAATCGTTGAAATCTCGCTCACTAGTTACAATCAAGATGTCTCCAATATTACAATCTTTGACAACAATGGAAAAATAGTCCAAAAGATCATTAATCCATCACCAAAACAAGAAATTCATTTGGAAAAAAGTGGAATCTATTTTGTCCAATTGTACGTCTCAGGGCAACCGCAACAGGCATTAAAATTGGTTCGTTTATAAAATTTTTAAGGATTGCAATTTCTCAACAAGTCATTGATCATACGTGTTAAGGTTTTCAGGGAATTTTAAAAACTTTCATACTTATCTTCAGGTAAACATTCATCAGAGCCAAATCATCCTGAAATGTGACTTCTGTTACCTAAAAATATGGGTTGAATGATTAATTTTGCAGCCGATATGAAGATTTTAGTTAAGATTTTTGGGCTTGGCCTCGTTTATTTAAGTCTGATGTCTGTTTGGTCAGCTTCGGATATTCCTACATCCAAAATAAAACTTGGCGAAAAATTATTTTTTGATCCCATCTTATCAAAGGATAGCACCATCAGTTGCGGTAACTGCCACAACCCAAAATTTGCATTTGCAGATACAGTAGCCATCAGTGTCGGTGTAGAAGGAAAACTGGGTCGACGAAATGCGCCATCTGTAATGAACATGGCTTATCGAAGTGAGTTTTTTTATGATGGTAGGGCTAAATCTTTGAGAGACCAAATACATTTTCCGATAGAAGATAATAAGGAGATGGATCTGAGTTATACGACTGCTGTCGAAAGATTAGGCCGACATAAAATTTACAATGAAGCCTTCAATCAAATATATAACGAAGCCCCAAATGCCGAGAATGTAGCTGACGCCATTGCAAGTTTTGAAGAATCCTTAGAAACGGCGGATACAGAATTTGACGCATGGATGATCGACAAGCCAAACAAAATGAGTGAAGCTGCCATTCGTGGGAGAGAATTTTTCATGAGTAGTAGAGCCAAGTGTTTTGATTGCCACTTTAGTCCTGATTTTACAGGTGATGAGTTCAAAAACATTGGATTATATGACGAAAAAAACTATAAAGATAAAGGCCGCTTTGAAGTGACTGGTAATAAATCAGACCTTGGAAAATTTAAAGTGCCCGGCTTGCGCAATGTAGCTGTGACTGCGCCATATATGCACGATGGTAGCTTCAAGACTATAAAAGATGTCATAGAATACTATAGTGATCCATACAAATTTGTACAAAATCCTATCAATATGGACACGACTTTACTGAAGCCACTCAATCTCACACAAAACGAAAAAGATGATCTCGAAGCTTTTCTTCGCAGTCTTACTGATAGACAATTTTACAATATAAAATCTTAAGTCCTATTTTTTATTGGCAATTTAAAGTTAATACATCCGACTTCACCACATTTGACTTATTTCCAGCGCGATCTGTGATGTATATTTCAAAAGAAAGCGCGTTTGTTGGATAGTCCAAAGATGATTCACAAGGATTTAGTTGAGATTCTGGTGGAAAGACACAACATGTAGTGTACATTTTTATATAAATCGTACCTGAAATACCATTTCCAGCACCTTCTAATGGAACAAAAGGCGCTTTATATTGGCTAAATATCTGATTTGTCCGGAGATCTTTGACAAAAATATTTAAATCAGAATCTGTACTTGCGGTCCCAAAATCACCATCACCATCAGTAAAAAATAAATTCAGAATGACGGAGTCTTGTTGAGGAAAATTACCTTGAATCATGGTGTTTTTTGAAAAACCCTTAAACTCTAACGAAGGCACATCCGAATAATCATTCGGTTTTACACAACCCAAAATTAATATTACAAAAAGATAAAAATAATATCTCATTTGATGACTTCTTAAATTTAAAAAAATGCCTGTATCTTGTGCTTTGTCAATATTATAAATGAATGGATACATCCTTCGAATTGCAAAGAAATCTTTTGCTCGACAGCTTAAAAAATCTGAATACAAACGATTTTCAAACAGCCGAAGCACTCAAATTGCAATTATTTCGATTCCAATACAAATATAACAGCATTTATCAAAACTATTGTAATTCACTGAGAATTTCCCCAGAATTAGTGCAAGAAAGTCGCGATATCCCATTTTTACCCATTACAGCATTCAAGTATCATGATGTAAAAACTGGAGACTTTGATGCAACAATGGTTTTTGGAAGTAGTGGCACCACAGGTATAAATCGTTCATTCCATCATGTCAGAGACTTACAGCACTATATTGACAATACAATGCAACTATGGAAGCACTATTTTGATTCCGTAGAGCAATATTGTTTTCTTGCGTTACTTCCTGGATATCTAGAGCGTGAAGGATCTTCGCTAATCAGCATGATTTCTCATTTTATAAATATTTCAACATACAATCAAAGCGGTTTTTACCTTAGAAATCATGGTGAACTATTTGAAAAGTTATCTGAATGCCAACAAAATGAGGTTCCAACGGTACTTTTTGGTGTTTCGCACGCATTATTGGACTTTTCAGAAAAGTATCCTCTCTCCTACCCTGATTTGATGATTATGGAAACGGGTGGTATGAAAGGCCATTTACCAGAAATTACCAAAAGTGAATTGCATACCTTGCTTTCTGAACGATTTGGAAGCAAGCATATACATTCTGAGTATGGTATGACAGAATTAATGAGTCAATCTTATGCTACTGACTCGATACTTTTCAGACCCAATGCTTTACTGCAAGTAAAAACACATCAAATCAATGATCCACTTACAGAAGAAAAACATGGAAAAACAGGCATCATTTGTGTGACTGATCTTGCCAATATTGATAGCTGTTCCTTCATACAAACTGAAGATACGGGCATTCTTTATCCTGATGGCTCTTTTGAGATAATGGGCAGATTGGATGCATCGGATATTCGTGGTTGCAATCTTTTGCTCGAGGATTTCAGATCATGATGACTTCAATCCAGCTTGCGCAAATTTATAAGCATCAGCCAATGATGTAAATTGGTGATCCAAAGGGATTGCCCTATCCAATCCGCTTTTCATTATGATATCGCGTACTGGACCTATCGCATTGGCCAATAAAAATGTTACTCCATCCTTCTCCAAGTCTTTAATAAAATCACTCAGCATGTGCACTGCTGTGGAATCCATGGCGCTAACAGGAGACGCATCGAAGATAAAATATTTTGGATTTTTTCTTTTCCTAACTATACTAAAAGCATGATCTGCAAAATAGCTGCTGTTTGCAAAATACAATTGTGCATCAAACCTTAAAATTACGATCTCATCTACGATATGCGCTGTTTTGTACCTCAACACATTTTTGAAGTCCTTACCGCTTTCTAATATCCCCAACTCCGCAAAATGCGGATAAGAAACCCGATAAATTAAAACCGCTAAAGATAGAATCACACCTAAAATAATTCCTTCTTCAATACCTAAAATCAGTGTGCCAATCGCTGCTGCAACGAATAAATAAAAATCGGTTTTGTCTGTATGAAACAAATGTTTTGCTTCTTTAAAATCTATCAATCCATACACAGCAACAAGGATAATTGCTGCCAAAACTGCATTGGGAAGGAAATAAAAATACGAAGTAAAAAACAATAATGTCAATACTATCAACAAGGCACTTATGATAGAAGCTAGGCCCGTATTGGCGCCAGCTTGATCATTGACGGCAGTTCTAGAGAAACCACCAGTCACTGGAAAGGACCTAAAAAAGGATCCACCGATATTGGCTGCTCCAAGGGCTATCAGCTCTTGATTTGAGTCAAGTTTATAATTCTTGTGTTTTTGCTGGATAGCTTTGGCAACAGCTATGGACTCCATAAAACCTACAAATCCTATAGTCAGAGCCGTCGGAATTAAGGCTTTTACTGTGGTAAGATCTATAGAAAACAAACTGAAAGTGGGCAAACCTCCAGGTATATCACCTACTATTTTTACACCTTGATCTGTCAGCCCACCCAAATAAACTACCAAGATACCGATCAATACCACAATCAATGGACCAGGCATCAATTTATGTATTTTTTTCACCAGCAATAGTAGAAAGATGGCTACCAATCCTATCACCAAAGAAAGTATATGAATTTGCCCCAATTGAGTTACAATCTGATGTGCAATTTCAAGGAACTTTTCGCCATTGACTTTTATACCTAGCAGATGTTTAAATTGGCTTAAGCCAATGATAATGGCTGCAGCAGAAGTGAAACCTGCGATGACTGGATGTGAAAGAAAATTTACCAAAAAACCCAATCTGAAGATACCCATTGACAATTGGAAAATACCTACCATAAATGCTAACAAAATAGCAAGACCAATATATTCTTCACTACCTTGGGAAGCCAAAGTTCCGACTCCACTAGATATCAGCAAACTAACCATAGCAACAGGACCAACAGCTAGTTGTCTCGATGTCCCCAATAGGGCATATATGATCAATGGTATAGTCACTGCATATAATCCATGGATTGGCGGAAGTCCAGCCAACATCGAATAAGCCATACCTTGTGGGATGAGCATCACACCGACCGTCAACCCAGCCGAAATATCACCACTCAACCATTCTCGTTTATAATTTTTGATCCATTCTATGGAAGGCAAATACTTCATTGTTTTCTAATTGTCTTGATTTTGAAAGTAACATTGACTGCAATCAATGTTGGCGCAAAGATAGTTGATACATAATGAGAACTAATGCAACAATGGTTACATAATGATTATTACAATGAAAGTTACTACAACGATGATTCATCGAATCGAAACTTTTAAACTATATTTTTTACTTAATATATGATCTAAATCATCTTTTGGTAACAATAGTTACACCATGACGAATCAATAGAATCTACTTTTGTCCCATCAAAAATAAATCAACATGTTATTTCAACACATTTATGACAAAAGTTTGGCGCAAGCCAGTTATTTGATAGGTTGCCAAAAATTGGGCGTAGCAGCAGTGATAGATCCAAAACGTGATGTGGATACATACATTGATATTGCAAACCAAAACAATATGAAAATTACCCATATTTTCGAAACACACATCCATGCAGATTTCTTGTCTGGTTCTAGAGAATTGGCGGCTTTGACAGGTGCGGAAATGTACTTATCAAACGAAGGTGGCCCAGATTGGCAATACGAATTTGAGCACAAAGGCTTAAAAGATGGCGATGTTATAAAAATGGGAAATTTGATTTTTGAAGTTATTCACACACCAGGACATACACCTGAGAGTATCAGCTTCCTCCTTACCGACACACCAGCCAGTAAAGAGCCAGTTATGATGTTTACTGGTGATTTTGTTTTTGTTGGTGATATAGGACGACCTGATTTATTAGAAAAAGCAGCAGGCATCCAAGGTACCCAAGACATAGGTGCACTTCAAATGTTTGATTCTATTAAAAAATTTGATGCACTTCCCGATTATATTCAAGTATGGCCTGGTCATGGTGCAGGATCAGCTTGTGGTAAGGCATTAGGCGCAGTACCTAGTACCACAGTTGGTTATGAAAAAATAAGAAACTGGGCACTTCAATACAAAGAAAATAAAGGTGGATTTGTGGATTACTTATTAGCTGACCAACCTGAACCACCGAAGTATTTTGCCATGATGAAAAAACTTAACAAAGTCGAACGAAATCTCTTAACTGAAGTACCCAAATTAAATGAATTATCTACTGCTGATTTACAATCGGCTATGGATAAAGGTATAAAGGTGATTGATGCGAGAAACAAAGCAGATTTTGCAAAGGGATTTATTCCCAATAGCATAAATATACAAGGAAATAATGCTTTTGCTACATGGGCAGGATGGTTTTTGAATTATGAAGAACCATTTATTCTTTTGGCAGCACCTACACAGTTGGATGATTTAACAAGAAAACTAATGCGAATTGGTTTGGATAATATTTTGGGATATATACCATCCACTGAAGTGTATAATGGTGCGTTGCAAGTCGCTAATATTATTGGATATGAAGATTTTAAGACCAAATTAAATGATAGTAGTATCCAAATAATAGACCTAAGAGGAATAGCCGAATACAATGCTGGTCATATCAAAAATGCTGGCAATGTATTTGTTGGTACCATTCTTAACAATTTGGGCAAAATAAGTAAAGAAAAAGAAGTTATCATTTACTGCCAAGGTGGAGATAGATCATCTATTGCTTATTCACTATTGGCAAAAGAAGGTTTTAGCAATATAAGCAATTATTCTCCAGGTATGAATGAATGGATATCCCTGGGCAATGAATCTGTAATAGAATAATTATAATAATAATGATTTCATATATCAAAAGCATTTTAGGTTTAAATACTGATACCAAAGTAATAGAACAAGGCGCAGTGATCATAGATGTCCGTAGTGCAGGTGAGTTTGCAACAGGCCACATCAAAGGTGCCCTAAATATTCCATTGGAAATTGTTGAAAGTAAGGCCAATGAATTAAAAAATTACCCGCAAGTTGTTGTATATTGTAGAAGTGGTAATAGAAGTGGACAAGCATGTAGATACTTAATGCAGAGTGGACTGAACAATGTTATCGATGCTGGTTCTATTAATGATGCGCAAATATTAATCGATGCCTCTGGTAAACAGGATGCTAAAATTGTAAGTGATGAGGTACAACCAACTTCACAACCAAAAATTTTGAAGAAGGATAAATCACTGATGAAAGTTCTAATCCCAACCGATTTTTCTGCACAAGCTGACTATTCTTATTTAATGGTTAAAAAATTGGAAGAACATCTGAATGTAGAAATTCATTTCCTGCACATAATGGACGTTCCAGAGACTGTCACCATGTATGAAAATGGACTTATAGAAACTTGTGGTGAGATAGATGTGATGTATATCAAAGACCAAAAAAAGATCGCAGATCAGAAGTTAAGTCAACTAAAAGAACAATATGGTTCTCACATAAATACACACATAAAATTTGGTAAAATAACGAATACCATAGTATCATTTGCTGCTGAACACCATTTCGACTTGATTGTAATGGGTACAAAAGGGATTTGGGGTATTCAAGAAAAATTGTCATCTACTCAAGCGCAATTGATCGCTAGGATTTCAGAAGTACCTTTACTCTCGCTGATGTGTGATAGATCAGATTTAATAATTAGAGATATATTATTTGTACATGATTTTATGGAGGATGATAAAACTGATCTGCCACTTATGCACAAGTTTTCAGAATTTTTTGATGCAAACTTTCACTTTCTCTACATTCAAGCTGAATCATCTACAGTTGATAACGATGTAGTAATGAAAAATATGGATGAATATGCACAATCTCATGGAATCTCCAAGTTCGAAAAGCATGCTTTAAAGGCCAGTGATATTGAAAATGGTGTAAAAACATTCTTAAAATCCCAAGATGCTGACATTGTATTTATCGGAACTCATGGCAAAGGTGGCTTTTTTCATAAGAGCGCAGCAGAATCCTTAATAAAACATCTATATAAACCTATCATTTCTTTTCATTTATAAGTATTTCATTTTATAATAATATGTCTGAATTTTTCACTCAAAACTGGTCGTGGTGGTTTACTGGTTTAGTAATATCTTCCATTATGTTTATATTATTGTTTTTTGGCCAATCGTTTGGTTTCTCGGCAAATCTCCGCACTATTTGTGCTGCCGCTGGTGCAGGTAAGAATGTGAGTTTTTTTAATTTCAATTGGAAAAGTCAGTTATGGAATATTGTTTTCCTTGCTGGTGCTATCATAGGAGGAACCTTGGCTGGAACGGTTTTAAACTCAAACGAACCAATTGTTATCTCTCCTTCTACGGTTTCCGATTTACAGGAATTGGGATTTTCATCACCTACAGGCCTGCAACCTGATGAGCTATTCGCTTGGAAAAGTGTGGCTACTTTAAAAGGATTTTTGATATTAGCAGTCGGTGGCTTATTTATCGGATTCGGTAGTAGATATGCTGGTGGTTGTACTTCTGGTCATGCAATAAGTGGGTTATCTTCCCTACAGATACCATCATTAATTGCTGTTATTGGTTTTTTTATTGGTGGATTGCTGATGACACATATCCTATTTCCTTTAATTTTTTAATTGAATCAAATCCAATATTATACATTAGGTAATATTTTAATTTACAAATTGGCAAATCGTTAATGCAATGAAATTTCTAAAATTTTTAGTAATCGGTATTTTATTTGGAATCATGATGGCAAAGTCGGAAATTATTTCATGGTATCGCATCCAAGAAATGTTCAGATTTCAATCATTTCACATGTTTGGCATCATAGGAATTGCAGTGATTTCTGGAATTATTGGTGTAATGGTTATCAAAAAATTTAACATCAAAGATTTCAATGGCAATCCGATAGTTTTCCACCCTAAAGAAAAATCAATAATTCGTTATATTGTTGGTGGTACTATATTTGGAATGGGCTGGGCTTTAAGTGGTGCTTGTCCTGGACCGATGGTCGTCAATATTGGTTTTGGATTCTTAAGTATGGGTATCGTATTCCTTTTTTCTATTTTAGGAACCTATCTTTATGGTGTGTTGCGTAGCAAGCTCCCGCATTAATCACTTCCTGTAACATGTGTTACTTTATTTTTATAATATGAATGTACCTTTGCAATATAAACAATTAAATTTTACAATATGTTTGCATTTCTAAAATCCTTATTTGCTTCAACACCTGCTCCGAATTTATCCGAAGTGCTATCCAAAAAACCTTTCCTCGTTGATGTTCGCACACCTGGAGAGTTTGCCCAAGCACACCCAAAAGGAGCTGTAAATATACCATTAGATAGAATCGGCAGCAATTTAGATAAATTCAAAGGCAAAAAAGATATTGTTGTTTTCTGCAGAAGTGGAAATAGAAGTAGCCAAGCCAAATCTATATTAAAATCAAATGGGTTTGAAAATGTGGTAGATGCAGGCCCATGGGAAAATGTAGCACAATACACTGGTTAAGAATACTTTGTAGAATAAAAGCATTTCTCCTTCGTGTTCTTTAGTGATAAAAATATCCCCTTAGTGTATCTCAGTGAATCCTAAGTGCATCTTAGTGGTAAAAAAAAGTGTTCTTTGTATATCTTAGTGAATTCTTTGTGCACCTTAGTGGTAAAAATATCACCTTAGTGTATCTCAGTGAATCCTAAGTGCATCTTAGTGGTTAAAAATTTACCCTTAGTGTATCTCAGTGAATCCTTAGTGCATCTTAGTGGTAAAAAGTATCCTTAGTGTATCTTAGTGAATCCTTAGTGCATCTTAGTGGTTAAAAATAATTTTAAAATCAAAACAACAGTAATTCAATGCTTCAATTCTTACAGCAACTTTGGCCTTGGTATATAGCTGGTCCACTTATTGGACTTACTGTACCAGCATTGCTCATTTTAGGGAATAAAAACTTCGGAATCTCATCTTCGCTTAGACATGTTTGTGCTGCCTGTATCCCAGCAAATATCGAATATTTCAAATATGATTGGAAAAAAGAAATCTGGAATCTTATTTTTGTTTTGGGGATCATGATCGGCGGTTTTTTAGCTGCCTACTATCTTGACAACCCATCAGAAATTGTTGTAGCACCGTCATTAAAAACTGAACTTCAATCGTATGGTATCCAAGATTATTCTAATGCGCTCATTCCAACGGATATAGTAAATTGGGCATCAGTTTTCACTTTTAAAGGCTTTATTATTTTAGTAATAGGTGGATTTTTAGTCGGATTCGGGACAAGATATGCAGGTGGATGTACGAGTGGGCATTCGATTATGGGAATTTCTGCCATGAATTGGGCATCATTGCTTGCTACGATATGTTTCATGATTGGTGGTTTCTTTACTGCCAATTTGGTTTTGCCTTTTATTCTTTCACATTAATTAACCATAACATCTTCAATTATTATTATGTCGAATCAAAATCAAAAAGATCTGCAAAAAAGAGAGTTGGATGCCATGTGTGTTAATGAAAGCCAGCTAAGTCATCCTTGGTATTACAATATCAAGTACCTATTAGTAGGAATTATTTTTGGGATAGTTTTTGTCAAAGCCGAAATAGTATCATGGTTTAGAATCCAAGAAATGTTTAGACTTCAATCATTCCATATGTACGGCATCATAGGCAGTGCCATCATGGTAGGTGCATTATCAGTTTGGGTGATACGAAGATTTCAAATCAAAACCATCTATGGCGAACCAATCGTGATAGTAAACAAGCCATTTAATAAAGGAATTATTTATGGTGGCCTACTATTTGGTATGGGTTGGGCGATAACAGGTGCTTGTCCAGGACCGCTATTTGCTCAGATTGGATCAGGTGCCAGCGTTGTCATCATCACCATCTTAAGTGCTTTATTGGGTACATGGACTTACGGTTGGTTGCGAGATCGTTTACCTCATTAATATCTAGTCATGAAACAAAAAAATGAACCTTCATTCGACGAGTCAGTACTCAATATTAAATCAGTATTGTATTTTATAGTAATAGCAATAATGGCTTTAATATTTTTTATTTTTCAAATTTTTAATACTTCAGATAGCATAATTCCATTACCAAAATTTCAAGCCTTTGAAGTTGACAGCATTCAATCAAAAGTACCTAGCAAGTATTCTAAGTCGAGCGAAAATTTTTGGATTGCACCAGATATAGCAAGTCTCAAGGGATCTGCTTTGGAATCTCAAATTTTATATGGTAAGGAATTAATTCAAAATACATCCAAGTACCTTGGACCTAAAGGCTCTGTGGCACAAATATCTAATGGTATGAATTGCCAAAATTGTCACCTTGATGCTGGTACAAAAATTTATGGCAATAATTATGGATCAGTAGCTTCTACTTTTCCCAAATTCAGAGCAAGAAGTGGCACTGAAGAAAATATCTATAAAAGAGTCAATGATTGTTTTGAGCGCAGCCTAAATGGTCAGCCTCTGGATACCACAAGTGCAGAAATGCAAGCGATCAAGGCGTACATGTTATTTCTGGGGTCAAATGTAGAGAAAGGCACCGTTGTTAAAGGCTCTGGTCTCAAGGACTTACCATTTCTAGATCGTGCTGCAAATCCTGAATCTGGCAAAAATATTTATCTAGCTAAATGTGCCTCTTGCCATATGGCAGACGGCAAAGGCGTTAAAGCACAAGATGGTATTGCTTATACATATCCGCCACTTTGGGGAAGTAATTCCTATAATATGGGTGCAGGATTATATAGATTAAGTAATTTTGCAAAATATGTAAAATACAATATGCCACTTGGAGCAACATACGAAGCACCACAACTTACTGATGAAGAAGCTTGGGATCTTGCAGCTTTTGTAAATTCACAATCAAGACCAACGAAAGCAACTCCAAACGATTGGCCTGATATAAGTAAAAAGCCAATAGATCATCCTTTCGGCCCTTATAGTGACCAATTTGATGAAAAACAACATAAATATGGCCCATTCAAGCCAATAGCAGAAGCCAAAAAAGCTAAACAAAAAAAATAAGCACACCACCATGAGTCAATCAAGAAGAGATTTTCTAAAAACAACAGGTCTGGTCAGTGCAGGAGCAGGCATAGTTGTACCATCATCATTTGCTTTAGATAAAAATGATCCTGAATCAAAACAGGATCCTAATAATTTCAAAGTAACTATACTACAAACCACCGATGTCCATTGCCAAATCCACCCACATGATGAGTTGTTTTGGGAAAATCAAAAAAAGGTATTTAGAAAGACTGGTGGATATGCTTATTTGGCAAGTTATATTCAAAAACAAAGAAAACAAAATGAACACACTTTTCTAATTGATACCGGCGATATGTTTCAAGGAAGTGAGCTCTCCATAAAAACGTCAGGTAAAGCGATTTCACCTATATTAAATGCGCTCCAGTACGATCTATATTTACCTGGAAATTGGGAAGTTATTTATGGTAAGAAGGAAATGCAAAAGTTACTTGGTGGCTTACAAGCACCCAAGGTTTGCGCAAATATGTACCACGACCTAGGTGATGGCAAAAAAGGCGAACACATTTTTCCACCATATTATATCTGGAATGTAAATGGTGTAAAGATAGGATTCCTAGGTTATACCGATCATTTGGTACCTATCAGACAATCACCAAATTATAGTAAAGGTATTTTATATACCAAACCAGAAGAAAACATTGCCCATTATGTAGACGTCTTGCGCAACCAAGAACAATGCGCCTACGTTTTGGTTATCGGGCATTTAGGGCTTTCCCAACAAATTCACCTTGCCAATTCGGATGTTGCCGAAGGCGTAGATTATATACTCGGAGGCGATACGCATGAGAGAGTACGCAAACCTATTGTTTGTAAACATGCCAAAGTTGTCGAACCGGGTGCATTTGGATCTTTCTGCGGTCGATTGGAACTAACCATTCAAGATGGAAAAGTCATAAAGGATGAATATCATTTGGATGAAATTTCAGTTGATAAACTGAAAGAAGACAAAAAAATAAAAAAAATCCTTAACGATCTTGAAATCCCTTTTATCAAAGATATTAATACCGTTGTAGGATACAGTTCAATACCATTATACCGATATTTTGTAATAGAAAATACGATAGATACCATGGTGCTTGATGCGCTGCGATGGCGATTGCCTGATATAGACATTGTACTTTCTAATGGATTTAGGTTTTGTCCACCTAGATCTACACCAGACCACACTGGAAATATTCCGATCACCAACGGTTATATATTTGACATGCTGCCAGTGGATAGTACAATAAAAATAGGAAAAGTTTCTGGCAAACAACTACTCTTATGGCTTGAAAAAGAGCTAAACAATGTTTTTGCCAAGGATGCATCCAAAAGATTTGGTGGTTGGGTCACAAAATTTCATGGAATGACGGTCAAGTTTTTTGCTTTTGGTGAAGAAGGCAAGAGAATTGAAAGCATCATCATTAATAATGAAAAATTAGATCCTGAACGCATATATTCAATCGCAGCATGTGAGAGAGATGGCGATCCTGACGACATGATATGCAGAATCAAAAATGTTATGGAGCCAAAGAAGATGCCTTATACTTTGCACGAAAATATGCGGTCTTATCTGAAAGCATCTTCACCAGTCAATCCTACGCCCAAAAGAAATGCTATTGCACTTGACGCACCAGAAACTTTATTATCGCAAGTATATGGTGTTGATTATCAATTTTATTAACATATAAAATATTCATAATATGAAACATGTATTTTTTCTTTTATTTGCATTATTCCTTTTTGTTGGAAATGCAGATGCCCAATCCAAGTCTAAAGGGTCAAAAAATAAACCTTATCGCATTGTATTTCAAATGGTGTCAAAAGACACTGCTGATCATAATGCCATGGTTCGACAATTGTTCAACATCAGAAAGTTGTCGCCTAGCACGAATCTTGAAGTAGTGTGTCATGGACCAGGTATGAGTTTCATTCACAAAGAAAAATCTCTGGTTTTAGAAAAGCTAAAAATGCTTGCAGCAGAGAAAGTAGATTTTGTGGCATGTGAATTTACAATGCAGCAAAAAAACATCAAGAAAGAACAGCTTTTAGATGAGTCAAGAACTGTTCCTGGTGGAATTTTAGAAATTGTAGATAAACAAAGTAAAGGCTGGAGCTATATTAAAGCCGGCTATTAATTATTAAATAAGTTTTATATTTTGAAAATAGTGAGATACGTGACCCTTTTGGGTCTAGTGACCTTGTGCACCATAATTTCTACTGCGCAGCATCAAGAACTACAAGAAAAACCAAAAATTTGGCAGTCTGAATCAAAAAACTTAAAAGATACGTTAAGTATTCTAGCGGCCTTTAAATCTGGAACCATTAATGGCCATTTTAGATATTTTCTCTCTTCCACCATCAATAAAGGCGAACTTACGGACTATATTGCCAATGCTGTAGGTGGCGGACTTAGATATGAAACAGGTGGCTATCATGGTTTTAGGGTTGGAGTAAGTGGCTTTTATATTTTTAATGCTGGGTCATCAGATTTATCAGTCAAAGATCCGATTTCTGGCCAATCTAATAGATATGAAGTTGGTTTATTTGATATTACCGATCCCAATGTAATAACTGAAATCAATAGATTAGAAGAGTTTTTTATCAAATATGAACAATCCAATTTGAAATTAACATTCGGAAGACAACTATTAAACACACCATTTGTAAATTTACAAGATGGTAGAATGCGACCAACTGCGGTTGAAGGCCTATGGATTGAATCAAAATTAAATAAACATCAATTCCAATTGGGATATATCTATGGTATAGCACCGAGAAGTACGAGCAAATGGTATAGCGTAGAAGATGCAATTGGTCTATATCCTGTAGGAATTGCTCAAGATGGAACTAAATCTCAATATTATGGAAATATCAAAACTAAGGGAATCATTTTGGCAAACTATCAGTACAAGCCCAGCCAGAAATACAGTTTTAATATCTGGAATTTTTGCTTAGAAAATATACTAAATACTACATTACTACAATTAGACCAAAATTTCACAATCGAAAATCGCAAACTTTATACAGGTTTTCAATTAGCAGCGCAAACAAAAGCTGGAAATGGCGGCAATTCAGAGCCAGTAAAAACATACAAATCAGATGATAAAGCGGTGTACACAATTGGTTTTAGAGTCGGAATTAAAAATGAGAAGTGGGATCATAGTCTCAATTTCAACTATATCACATCTGGTGGAAGATATTTAATGCCTAGAGAATTTGGAAGAGATTACTTTTTTACTTTCATGCCCAGAGAGCGCAACGAAGGATTTGGAAATGTCACTGCCGTCGTACTTAAATCTAACTATCAAATGGCAAAAGAAACAGGAATCCAACTCAGCGGTGGCATATTTTTAATGCCCGATGTTAAAAACTATAAGTTAAATAAATACAGTATGCCTTCATATACCCAAGTGAATCTTGATTTTCGACACCGATTTTCGGGCCATTTTAATGGGTTTGAAGGTCAAATCCTATGGGTATCTAAGTTTTCTATAGGTGATACATACGGTTTTTCCAAAAACATAATAAATAAAGTGGATATGCATCTACTTAACTTTGTGCTTAATTTTAGGTTTTAAAACTAAAGAAATACTGCGCAAAATGTCATCAATTAATGAATATCAAAAAAAATAATTCAGAAATCAAATATTTGTTAAATTTAGTATGTGACATTTTTAAATTAACAAGTCTAAACATGTGAAAACCTTTAAACAATATAATATTTGGCAAAATAACGCATTATTGCATTCTATTATATTACGTTTTTAAGGAGAATAAAAAATTATTATTTCTTTGCTTGTATGAATTACAAAATCAAAGTAATTGTTAAGTAAATTTTTAATAATTAATAATCGCAATTGAATTTCTATATATTTGAAAAAATATGTATGTTTGTGATTTATTATTTTTTAGGTATATATTTTTTTACATTTAATAATCAAATTTTTCACAGTATGAG
>CALFYH010000343.1 GCA_937952155.1 uncultured Saprospiraceae bacterium | reverse complement strand
CGAAGAAGAGATTCTAACTTCATACGTGTATCCTGGATCCAAATTGTCAAAGGTAGCAGGATGAATGTTACTGGATGTGAGTTTTGTTGCATTAGAACCAATGGTCTGGTACAAATCTATGGTTACAGGTTTATCAAATGCATTGCCGCAGCCGTCTTCTACATTGACCTTAATGATACCTGATTGTTGTTGTGCTGTCAGGAAGATGGACAGCCAAAGCAAGATGAAAGTTAAACTATTTTTCATTTTCTAATTAATTTTAGTTGTTGATAAAATACTTCATACCCAATGATAAGGAATGAAGATGATGTGTTCTAAAGTATCCCAAATCGCTTCTCAATCTGGAAAAGTTATAATCGTATCCGCCATATATAGCCAGGTTTCCGGACACCGGATATATATAGGATGTATGCATACCATATTGTAAAGAGTTAAAGGGTTGATAGACTTCATTCAGATCCATCATTTTCCCTTTATTGTCCAAGACCTGACCACTAAATTTGGTATAAGTAGGAATGGACATGTTGACTTCTACAGCCCATCGCATTTTATGGACTTTAAAGAATTTGCCAAGAGCTATTGTTGCAGATATTAGCTCTATAGCATTGTAACGTGTTTGAGTAACTTTGGAGATTTGTTTTGCATGTTTGCTTCCAGTTTGTTCTACCACTTGTCCAAGATGATTGGTGTAAGTTTCCAAGACTTGATTTTGGACTGTAATATCAGTGGTATCAAATCGGCTACTGTGCCATTTTTCATTTAATTTTGTGTAAGACATGCCTACAGATGCATACCACTGATGATTAAAAGTTTTACCAATGGTCAATCTTCCACCTACATGTTCCAAAGTGCGTTCGTTGGATTTTCTTTGACTTACAAGGGCGAAGTTTTCGTCTGTTAGGCTTTTATAATTGTACTTCGAAAGTCCTGTCATCGTGCGTACATCTACAAAAAAAGGTTTAGGTTCTTTTTGGACGACTATCATCGGATGTGACAAATTTGGGTGTTGCGCATTGTGAAGTATTGCGCCAATCGTGGTCAGTGGTAAATAGGATATACCTACTTTCTCTAATATATTAGTATGATTATCAATAAATTGGAAATCGTCCGTTTGCTGATTCATAGGAGTCGAGGCTGCTATTTCGTCCATTGTTTGTGGTGTATTGATAACTTTTGATTGCAATGGATTTGTAATGTGCAGGTCTTGGATTTCATTTGGAAAAACTTGCTTTTCAGATGATACGGCTTTCTTTTCAGTTTTTGATGACAATGAATTCGTTTCCTTTGATGTGTGAATTTTTGATTCTTTTTTTGTGGTTGATTCGTCCTTGATTACATTAGAAAATTGATTGCTTTGACTTATGTTTTCATTTAAGGTTGGAATCTTATTTTCATGGTCTGTGGCAACAGTTTTTTCATTGGATTGCAATAGGGTAGGAGACACATGTTGTGTTTTGTTTTTCATAAAGAAATATCCCAAAATTACCACCAAACCAAGCATCATTGGCCATAGCCAGAAAATGATTTTGCGTCGCTTTCTTTTATCCATTCTACTTTCCAATGCTTCCCATTCCAAAGGTAGATCTATCGGCGAGGCATGGTTTTTCAACCCTTGCATTTTATCTTTCCAACTATTTGTGTTATCTAACATTTTATTCGGATTGTATATTTAAAAAAACAGGTTGCTCCATTTTTATCACCCAAGATCTCAACAGTTGCTTGCTTTTATTTAGCTGAGACCTAGAAGTGGCTTCTTTTATCTGAAGTTGTTCGGCTATTTCCTTGTGGCTGTATCCTTCTATTTCGTAAAGACAAAACACTTGTTTGTAGCCATCGGGCAATTGCGAAATTATATGCATTAATTGTTCGATATCTTCGGTGTCTTTGATCTTGGTTTCTAATATTTCAGGCAAATGGTCATATTCTAATACCACTTCTTCTATACCTTTTTTGTTCAATTTGTCAAGTGCTGTATTGATCACAATTCGACGAGCCCACGATTCAAAATTGCCTCGAGTTGGGTCGAAAGTGTGTATCTTATCAAAGATTTTTATAAAACTGTCTTGCAAATTATCCATCGGATCCAGGGCCTTTGGCGTGTACTGCCTTGAAACCGTCAATAAACTTCCCGCTAAGCACTCAAACAGCTGTTTTTGAGACTTGCGCTGACCTTGCCGGCAACCATTGATTATATCGTCGAGTGGATTATTCACTTGGGATTGTTACCGTCAGTATTTGAGCAAATTTACAAATTCTCCTTCGACAATATTACCATCCATCATACCATCTAGTCTAATTTTTACAATGGCACCAGGGGCACTGATTTCATCAATCCATACTTTAATGTCTCGGCAAGAATCAAGCTGACAGTCTGATATGGTAGGATGATTAAAGACGATGGCATCAGGTTTGTATTGACCTTTTCCTTCCACGTTTGGAATCGAGATCACAAAACCATTTAAATCGGTTATTACAACATTTTTGGGATCAGTATGCTCTCTGTAAATATAATACTGATCCATTTCTAATTGGACAGGAACGTCGTTTACACTAAAATAGCCAGAAATTTTTTCTATACACAACGGCATGGCATCAATATTCAAGACTTGGGAACTGATATCGCCACTAAAAGTAATGGAAAACTGGCGTTCTTTGCCTCTGTAATAACTTGCTTTGGTTATTTGGGTACAAGATGGTATTACATAAGTTTGTTCATTTTTAGACTGGTAGGCTACTAGATTTTGTGTCTCACTTTGGAAATGTACATTAACCAAATCTTGATCTGAAAGAGGCAATCCACAAGCATCAATTTTTGACTTTACAGTTAATAATTCTTGGCTCTTCAGGACGATATTTGGAATTTGCTGCTTGCTATCTTGACCAATACGTATCGATGATTCGCCCAAGACATTGCCGCAAACATCAGTGACGGCAAGTGATATGTCTGTATTGGACGGAACATAAAATTCAGCATACCCATCTTGATCAGGCTGTATTGAGATTGTTTGTTGTTGTGCATTTTTTACAGTTAAAGTTGTAAAAGAAATGCCCTCATTCTGGTTATTGACCACTTGGGTATGTATCCTTGTGACAGGACTAAATTGGCCAATGATGTACGGTCCATTATGATCAATATTTGCAAAGGTTTTATCATTTTCTACTTTTCCTATCTCTACCCATTTTGCTTTGTTTCTATCCAATGAGCCGATAGTTGCATTTTTTGTTTTTGTACTGAATGTCAAGGGTTTGGAAATCACTAGCGGGCTTCCATCCACAGATTCAAAAATAAAGCTTACTTTAATGTCATTGACCAAAATGCCCTTTTTAAAGTTTTTATTGATCAAGGGTACATTGCCAGAAATTGGGTCATAATCTATATATAACTGTACTTGACCTTGATAAGTATCTCCATTAGAAAATGTAAATGTTGATTCAGGTATCAAAAGGCTTATTTCATTATTTATTGGCAGTTCTTTAGGCGTGGCACTACTAAAAACCAAAGGATTGCTTTTTTTTCGAAGTACTACATCGAGATTGTTGAACTGATTTGCTGCTTTAGGTACGAAAATATACTGGTCATAATAGCCATTTTTGTGCAAATGTATCAATGCGCCTGAACTATTGGTTTTAGTATTATTGAATAGAAAGATACCCTTTTCTGTAGTATAATCTCTATCATCACTTATATTAATCTGTACATCTTCTATTGCATTGCCATTGACATCTGTTGTTTTACCTATAAAATGGCTATCAAAAAATGTTTCTGTTTCTTCTACGAGTACATCAATCGGCTCTGTGATATCGTTATCTTCTCTTTGACAACCAACCAGTAAAACAACCCAAATTAATAAATATAATCTTGTCATTGCATTTCGTTTTTTTTTTTGCGATGTACACAAAATTAATACACTTACCTATTAATACTGTCATTTAGGTACTAAACGTTGCCTGCAATATTTTTTTTTGTGGATTTGTAGTAATTTTGTTGAAAGGCATTAGAGTTGACTAGTTTAAATTCCGTGGCTTTTACAATACTTTCCAACTAAAGCAAGATTTCAAATGTATAGCATCGCGGTTATGGACTCAGGAATAAGAAGGTTTTATCTTTACCAATAAAATATATTAATCTGTTAATTTAAATTTGATTGGCATTGCGTATGAAATCGAAATCGGTTTTTTTTTATACAAAGGCTTTGGCCATTCATATTTGGAAATAAGCCTGAATGCTTCTTGGCTAAGCAAATCATTTATTGACCTCAAAACAGTAATACCAAATACCTTACCATTTGGGCCGATATAAAATGATAAAAGTACACTTCCTTGAATTCCATTTTCTTTTGCAATTTTTGGATATTCCGAATTGTTATTTATGTACTCTGCAAATAATATATTTTCTTCACGAAAATCATTTGAGTTATCTAAACTATCCATTGATGGTGGAATTTCGACCATTTTTATATTATCGACATTAAATCGTTTAATTGTTCCAATTATGATATTGTTTTTGTAATTATTAATTTGACTTTTTGATTTATCTTTTTTTACCATATAAATTCCCCTTCCTTTATTTCAGGATCAAGAACGCTTAGATGACCTTCCATTTGCAGTTCTCCACTTCTCCAGTAGTCTTTACATTCATACCATCCATTTGACTTTTTCTTAAGCAACCTAAAATAAACACTTTTTTCTTTTTCAATTTTTTCCCAGTTTTCATCAAAATATATTGTGTCTAAATTATTTTGCGAGTGAATTAATTTGGTAAATAATAATAAGAATACTGTGAATAATATTTTGCACATTTTAGGAGAATTTAATACAAAGTTAGACATATCTTTTTAAAAAATTACAAATGAAAAGCTACATTGATAAAACGTAGATAATTAGTATCAAAAATTATATTTGTGCTGTTTTTATTTTCATATCTAGCGATCTCAGTTAGTGTTTGATCATGGATAATGGTTGTGAATTTAGAATAAAAAACGCCAAGCGTAACGGAACTTTCTATAGCCACGCTAAATCTAGGATGGAAAAAATATTTAAGTCCCATAAATCCAATAAAAGGAATTCCAGCTTTCAGGCTTTCGGTACCTTCGGCTTGGAAGACTGTAGTGTCCATATAATACAATCTGTCAATCGGATTATTTGCAATATTTAGGCTTAATCCAGTATCCAAACCATAATAGAGTTGAAATCTTCCCATTTGTTTTTGCCATTCTATGCCAGCTAATAATGCAATACTTAATATTTTTTGATTATTGATAAATCTAGGATATTGACCAAAAAAATTAAATGTATCCTTACTACTTAAAGGGTAGTCCGCATATCCACCTATCTGAAATCTCCACGATTTTTTATCTGTAACAGAAATAAACTTCTTTTCACCAAATCTTTTTTTATAAATAAGATTAGTGCCTATTGATGTCAAATTTAAGTCCTTATTTAAAAATTTGCAATCAAGGGCTATTTCATTTTTGTATTGATTCCATTTTATTTCATTCTTAGGATTTTCTTTTTCAGTTTGACACCATAATAAAATGGGTAGATGAATCAAAAATAAAATAAAAATGTGATGTTTGGTTTTGATGTTCATTTTTTGTAATATTAGAAGTATTTAATTGTTTTTTATATTAGTTGTTATTTAAAGGTACTTCAAATTACATGCCAAATACAAAAACACAAAAGCCATGATTCGAATCATCAAACCATGGCTTTTGTTTTAGTCTTTAATCTTCCTATCAAAGTTTCTTCTAATCAACTTATCTATCTTGCTTCGCAAATACTTTTTGCAACAAGTCAGTAGTTCGCTGGGAGATATCTGTTCTAATGCCGAGCTCTTTTTTCTCTACAAGGGAAAACAAGCCTACCAAGGCTTTTGATGAAACGTGGTCTGCTAAATCGGGATTGATCTTTGTGACAAATGGCAGCGAATTGTACTTGTTGATAGCATCTGACCAAAGGTCGAGTGCACCGAATTTATTGAGTGAATTGACCATCACTGGCTTGAATTCATTGTATAATGGAGTGTAAGTTTTGTTGTGCAAATATTGGGTTGCTGCATTTTTTTCGCCCATCAATATGCCCATCACATCATCGAATGTCATCTGTTTGATAGCATTAAGGAAGATAGGCCCAGCTTTTGATGCGGCATCTTCGGCAGCTTTATTGATTCTTTTAATGGCTTCTTCTTCCAAATTTGTAAATCCAGGTATGAATTTCAACTTGTCTATTACTTTTGTTGCTTCTTCAGGCAATAAAATTTTATAAATAGATGCATAATATCCATCTGTTGTTGCTAGTGTTTTTACACTTTGGTCCACGCCTTTATCTAAGGCTTGTTTGAGACCAGCAGCTATATCGGCGTTACTAAGTGGTACATTGCCCACAGTGTCCAAAACCTTTTGTAAGTCTTTTGGATCACATGACAACAAAAATAAAGGCAGTAGAATGAAACTAAGGTATTTCATGATTTGAATTTTTTAATGATAAAATAAATACACAAGGTTATGACGTTTCGTTAAGCAAAAGTCATTTAAAATTTCTGCATCTTAAGTTAAAAATAACTTTTGATATCAAAAATATAAGTCAAATTATTCTTTGATTGCTTTCAAGAATTAAAACAATGTCTTAATGATTTGTTCTTCAGTGATGCCTTCAGCTTCGGCTTTATAATTTTTAACTATTCTATGTCTCAACACATAATAAGCTATGGCTTGTACATCTTCTTTGTCTGGCGAATACTTTCCATGTATAGCAGCATGACATTTTGCGCCTAATACAAGGTATTGCGAGGCTCTTGGTCC
>CALFYH010000342.1 GCA_937952155.1 uncultured Saprospiraceae bacterium | reverse complement strand
CCTTTGAGCAACAAAACTCTAGCTGATGGTGTCCCATTTTCGCCAACTGTAGCTAAAGTAAAAGCATTGGGCTCGGGAATTTCGGCTGCTACTGCTTCATTAAACCATTGGTCAAACTGAGCCAAAGGGTCACTTTTTACAGTTGTTTCCTCAAGCATGGCTTTTTTATATTCTATTCGTAAATCAGCATATTTACTCATGTCTTAAAAATTAAAGTTGAATAATTGGTGATGTTTTTAATTTGAGAAATTAATTGCGATATGTTCCATTCCACACTGGTTTTCCGGAAATCCAACGTACTAAATACATGATTCCAGCAAAAATAAAGAAAAATGGCCCAGTAAATCCTAAAAGTGCAATAAATTTAGTACCATAAAAATTAGTCATCGGTCTTCTCAGACGTTCAGCCATGATATACATGCTCGGAATCATCAATAATGTCAAGAAAAATGACAAAATAAGTCCAAAGATAATCGTCCATGCCAATGGTCCCCAGAAGACTACACTATCACCACCAAGGAAGATCTTTGGATCTAAATGGGTAAATAGCGACTCAAAATTGATATTAAAACCAACAGCTAACGGCAATAAACCCAATATAGTAGCTACTGCTGTCAATAAAACAGGTATGATCCTGATTTTTCCAGCTTGTATGGTGGCTTCTCTCGTTCTCATACCACGTGTACGAAGCTCTTCTGTAAATTCGATAAGCAAGATTCCATTTTTAATAACTATACCAGCTAATCCAATCACACCGACCAAAACCATGATCGTAGGCATTGTCATACCAGTTATAGCAAAGCCAAGGAATACACCAATGATCGAGAAAAAGATTTCAGTCAAGACAATGAATGGCTTGCTCAGTGAATTGAATTGCATCACTAAGATAAGGAATATCAAACCCAAAGCCAAGATAAATGCCATGCCCAAAAAGGAGTTGGTTTCTGCTTGTTGTTCACTTTCACCACTTTGCACGATAGACACACCATGAGGTATTTTATATTCCAATTTGAATTCTTCTATTTTGGCCGCTAGATCTTTGTTGATATTGGCTACTGCCGAAAGGTCTGTTACAGCAGATTGCAATTGGATGGTACGCTTTAGGTTTTTCCTCTTAATACCTCCTGAAGTATTGGTAAAGTCAAAATTAGCCACAGCACTGATAGGTATTTGTTTGATTCTTCCGGTGTTGAAGTCTCTAAAAGTGATGCGCATATTCATTAAACTCTGTAAATTATTACGCTTCATTTCATTGTATCGAAGTTGAATTTTATATTCATCTTCTCCACTTTTCAACTTACTCACTTCTTTTCCAAAAAGCGCTGTTCTGATTGCCATACCAATTTGTGCCGTGCTAACACCTTCGATTGCAGCTCGTTCTTTATTAACATGAATCGTGACTTCAGGGTTATTTAAGTCTGTATCCATCGCCAAATTTTCAACACCTTGAACTCTATTTACATCAAGGAAATTAAATAAAGCTGTTGCAACTTTTGCGTTATCATCAAAATTATCACCAAAAATCTCAATATTAACAGGCGGATCCGTCGGTGGACCACTAGATTCTTGCTCTACGGTAACTTGAGCCCCTGGGATATTTTTCACTACGGCTCTTATTGAATCTAAATAGGGTAGTGTAGGTACATTAGGTCGCTTTGCAAACTCCACAAATGAGACTTGAATCCGTCCTAAATTGGTCTGAACACTTCTATTGTTGTCCATAGGATTATTGGCATTCACAGCGACATTGGATAAAATACTCTCAACGATGGATCCTTCTTCAGTTGGTTTCAATGATTTTAGTGCATCAAACACCTTCAATTCCAGCGTTTTCAAAACTTTATTGGTTTCTTCCGCATTGGTACCCACTGGCATTTTGAGATATACATAAATCATATTTGGCTGACCGCTAGGGAAAAACGGAAAATCTGGCTTGCGTGCGATCAACATAAATAACGATATTCCAAATAAAACAAACGTTGATATAAATGCAATAATTGGCCTCTTACCTTTGAGCAACCATCGCAAGAAAAGTTCATACCTATTCATTACCCTAGGTAGGATTTTCTCTTGGAAGAAATGAATTACATCTTGGATAACATATGCATTTACTATGGCCAAAATTGACATTAAGAAAAGGAAATTTCCTTTGCCTGGACTTCCTGTCAAATGAAAAATAACACCCAGTGCTACACTAAGCCATAAATACCATTTTTTGAAAATCGCTGATTTAGGTTCTTCAAATTCTTTGCCTTCGGGTTTCATGAAGCTGACGGCAAATACTGGATTGACAATAAAGGCTACTATCAATGATGCAAATAAGGTAAAAATCAGCATTACAGGCAAGTAAATCATAAATTTACCAATTATACCTTTCCAAAAAAGCAAGGGGAAAAACGGTGCTATAATGGTAAGTGTACCTGCCAATACGGGAATAAATACCTCACCAGCGGCTGCTTTTGCGGCTTTTACAATGGATGTCTTTCCATTTTCGTACAATCGGTGTGTATTCTCTACCACAACAATAGCGTCATCTACGATGATACCTAATCCAAATAACAAGGCAAAAAGCACAATGAAATTGAGTGTAACATCTGATCCGACAATCAAATCGGCAATAGGCAAGAATAAAAATGCTACGAAAACACTGAGTGGAACACTAAGCGCAACAAAAAATGCATTGGTGACACCCATGAAAAACATCAATATCAAAAGCACTAGCAAAAATCCAATAATGATCGTGTTTACCAATTCTTCAAACGAAGTAGCAGCTTGTTTGCTTTGGTCACCGGTAACCACTACATTCAAATCTTTGGGTAACTCTGTGGCTTTCATTTCTTCCACAATTTTCTTTATCTTACCAGCACATTCTATAAGGTTTTCTCCTGGACGTTTCACAATATTTAAGGTCACCACATTTTTTCCATTCAATCTGGCGAAACTTTCGGTTTGTTTGATTGTATCTTTAATGACGGCTATATCTTTCAAATAAACCGATCCACCTCGTGGCGTTTTCACAATTATATTGTTCAGCGTAGTGCTATTTGTGATTTGTCCTTTAATGCGAATCGTTCTATCCATGGTGCCTACACTTATTTTTCCACCACTGATATCCATATTTTCATAAGCTACAGCATTTGATATATCATCGAAGCTGATCATGGCTTGTTCCATTTTGAGTGGATCTACATTGATCTGGATTTCTCTCTCTGGCGCACCTACGATTTCTGCTCTCGTGACTTCAGATAGCGTTTCAAATCTGTCTTGAATTTTTTCTGCATAACTTTTAAGGGCTAAACCATCATAATCGCCGCTTATATTTACAAACATGATAGGCATATCAGAAAAAGCAAATTCCTGAACATTTGGCAATTGTGTTAGATCAGCTGGAAGATCTGTTTGTGCCTTATCTACCGCATCTTTGACCTTTTGCTTTGCTACTTCGGGTTTTATATCGGTATCGAATTCTACGATGATCAAGCTAAAATCGGTCTGTGATATGGAATTGATCTTGTTTACTTTGGCCCCAGATATGCCTTTTATTTGTTTTTCAATAGGTCTAGTGACTAAGTTTTCTATATCATTTGGCGAATTACCTACATAAACCGTGGTAACTGAAATCGTTGGTACCACTATATCTGGGAATTGTTCTTTTGGCAATGTAAGGAAAATGTACATACCAAATCCAGTAAGCATCATCGTGATAATATACATTGTCGTCGTATTATCTATCGACCAGCTTGTTGGTAAAAATTCTTTGAACTTTTGCTGTATTTTATTTAATTTGTGAGACACAATTATCTATTTTTAGTGAATAATACAGGATAATAATTATTGCTGATTTTCTATTACTTGACCTTCGTACAAGTTTTGATATCCTTGGATGATAACGGCATCGCCAGCATTTAAGCCACTTAAAATTTCAATATTGTCATCATATAATTGGCCGATAACAACTGACTTTTTAGCAGCAATATTTTTACCATCCTTTGAAACTAAT
>CALFYH010000341.1 GCA_937952155.1 uncultured Saprospiraceae bacterium | reverse complement strand
TTGCATAAGTATTATAAATCTTAATAAATAGAATGAAAACAATAAAAGGACCCGGTATATTTCTTGCTCAGTTTATGGGAAATGAAGCACCATACAATTCATTGGAATCCATCTGCCAATGGGTAGCTTCTCTAGGGTACAAAGGCGTTCAAATTCCTACATGGGACAAACGACTTATCGACTTAGATCTAGCAGCCGAAAGCCAAACTTACTGTGACGAATTCAAAGGCAAAATCAATAGCTTTGGCCTGGAAATCACAGAGCTAAGTACGCACTTACAAGGACAATTGGTAGCAGTACATCCAGCGTATGATCTTATGTTTGATAATTTTGCACCAGATAAACTAAAAGGCAAACCTAAAGAACGGACTGAATGGGCAAAAAAACAAGTCAGAAATGCAGGTAAAGCGAGTCAACGATTAGGCCTTAAATCTCACGCTACTTTTTCGGGTGCTTTGCTCTGGCATACAATGAATCCTTGGCCTCAGCGTCCGCAAGGTCTAGTAGATCTAGGTTTTCAGGAGTTGGCAGATAGATGGTTGCCTATCTTAAACCATTATGATGAATGTGGTGTAGATGTATGCTATGAAGTGCATCCTGGTGAAGACTTGCATGATGGACTGAGTTACGAGCGTTTTCTAGAAAAAGTCGATAATCATCCTAGAGCTTGTCTTCTTTTCGATCCGAGTCATTTTGTTTTGCAACAATTAGATTACTTGCAGTATATAGACTTCTATCATGAGCGTATCCGAGCTTTTCACGTCAAAGATGCAGAGTTCAATTCCACTGGAAAATGTGGTGTATATGGTGGATATGCAGACTGGAAGGATAGGGCAGGGCGATTTAGATCTCCTGGTGACGGACAAGTGGATTTCAAAGGCATCTTCAGTAAATTATCGCAATATGGATATGATGGTTGGGCTGTGATGGAATGGGAATGTTGTATCAAATCTGCCACCCAAGGCGCAAGAGAAGGCGCACCATTTATACAAAGCCATATCATAGAAGTGACGGAAAAAGCATTTGATGATTTCGCAGGTGCAGCTGTGGACGAAGGATTTTTGAGGAAAGTTTTGGGGATATAATTATTTTTATTGACTAGTTAATTGAATATAATAATTATGGTAATATAATTGATGCCTACTGTTTTTTGAATTAAAATACTATTATCATAGCTTCTAATAATTATGTTTATAAATGCGTGTTGGCACATTATTTTCAAAGTATTCTGTCGTTTTTAACAATCCTCTTTCGTCATATGTGTGCAGGATTTCAGTAATATCGCCTTGGACATCTTCGTCAAATTCTATACCAACTTCATCATCAATTTCACCTATTGATACTATATTGGTGATGATTTTTTCTGCGGCTAATTGATCTACTTCGTCATATTGGTAGAGGTGAATTGATCTGGTATCCAATTGATTACCTGGAATATTATTTCTTCGTGTGTACGATGATATTAGTTTGTTTTTATTGTTGTAATGGTAAAAAATTGTATAAATTAATGCGGATTTATATTTACATTCTTTTTTGATATTTAAATCATTATCATAAATATAAGATATTTCAAATATTCCATCATCAGAAACTTCTTTTTCTAGGATTAATAAACCTGATTCATCATAAAGATAGCTTATTTCAACTTGTTCATCAAATTTAATCTCATTCCTTTTTAATAAACTAATTTTATGGAATTTGTTATATAGTTTATTTTCTACCATTTCATGTTTTATATCAAAATCTATTTCTTCTATCAGATTATCATTTTCATCGTATTTGTATTGTATGGTTTTTGATGGACTATCGGAGTTGTTTTCAAAAAATAGCATTTCTTTAAGTTTATTATCTTCATATAGATATTCTTTTTTAGAATTATATTCCAATGTTAATAATTTTTCTTCTAAAATAAGCCCATTTTCATTGTAAGTATTAGTTCTTCGTGAGTGAATATTTTCGTTATTTTCATCATCAATAATATATTCAAAAATTTCATATTTTTTAATGTTATATTTTTTTATTACATCGATATTTGGTTTGAATGCTTGGCAAAAGAGTAAGTTATGGGAAAATAGAAATATCAAAAAACTTAGAAATTTAAGATTTATCATGGAAATCAGTTGTTTATCAAAATTAATTTAATGCAAAGATATCAATTTACAGTATACTTGAATCAACATTTTCTAATGTAAATGTATCAATATATTTTCTATATAAGCAAAATCGATTATAATTAGAAATATAAGCAAATTAGCTTATAATTTGGGATATAAGCAATTTTGCTTATATTTGTGGTTTAATTTATTTGCAAAATGGTAGCGATTATTACGGGCGATGTTATAAATTCTGAAAAAGTTGATTTGGAGAAGTGGCTTTCAGTCTTGAAGGGATATTTTAATACTTTTGGTAAATCGCCTGTAGATTGGGCAATTTATAGAGGTGATGAATTTCAGTTGCGCATAAGAAATGTTGAAGAAGCCTTCATCACAGCAATACAGATTAAGGCTAAAATGAAACAATTCAAGGATCTGGATGTAAGGTTAAGTATTGGTTTTGGGGATGAGATTATAGGAAATAGAAATATACTAGAGTCTAATGGAACAGCATTTATTAGATCAGGGCGTACATTTGATGAGTTGAGAAAAAATAAAACTACCATGTTGGTCAATACTGGAAATCAAGAAATAGATCAGGAGTTAAATCTATACATAAAACTCGCATTAACTGGATTTATGGATAAGTGGAGCGTTGCGTCGGCAGAAATAGTATCTCTTAATTTAGAGAATATGTCCATATCTCAAGAAGAGATCGCTAAGATGGCAGGAATGGCGCAAGCCGCCATCTCTCAAAGGCTTAAAAGAGCAAATTTTGAAGTTTTGATGGATTTGAATAGAATGATTGTCAAAAAAATAAAAACTTTACAATGATACTATTTATAACCAAAATGATTTTGGCTCATTTTATTGGTGATTTTTATTTGCAACCATCATCGTGGGTTCACAATAAAGAGCAGAAACAATACAAAAGTATGTATTTGTACCTGCATTCACTGATTCATGGACTGCTGGTTTGGATTTTACTTTGGGAATGGACTGCTTGGAAAATTGCGCTCACCTTTGCTATTGTTCATTTTGGAATTGATTTACTCAAGCTTGTATTTCAAGTAGAAAAGTCAAAAAGAAATTGGTTTTTTATAGATCAGCTACTGCATATTATCTCTATCTTTATAATGGTTGACATTTATAATAATGGAGTTTTACCTTTTGCCTTTTCGCAGATATTAAATAGCAGTAACATCATTTTTGTGACAGGATATGTGATTTTGACACTTCCGATGTCTATCATTATTCAGAAAACGCTTATGCCTTGGTCGGATCTCATTGGTGAAGCTGAAGATGATTCACTACTCAATGCGGGAAAATGGATTGGTATATTGGAGCGGTCTTTTGTTTTTATATTTATAGTATCCAATAGATGGGAAGCTGTAGGGTTTTTATTGGCGGCAAAATCAGTATTCAGATTTGGCGATTTGAAGGAGTCCAAAGATCGAAAACTAACAGAATACATCTTATTAGGTACGCTTTTGAGCTTCGGAATCGCCATTGTGATATCTATGTTAATCATTTATCTAGCCAATTTAAATCAATAATATGTTTTTAAATATAAAGTTTCAATTAACAATCTTCTTAAGTCTGGTTTGTATAAGCATTGGTTATGCTCAGGTGGTGAACAGAGATTCAATCAATATATTTATTACCCAAGATTCAATATCATTTATGGCGATTAATGGAGTATTGTGTGGACCTGGTATCACCATCACCGAAAAACCATATCAATCTGGCGATCTCACCATGACCCAAAATCAATACAAGCTCATGCCTGCATCCTTCCAAGATCCTGCTCGTATTCTGCTCAAATATCCTGGATTTTCTACTCCCAATGATGGTGCTAATGCAATAATCTTCCGTGGTATGCCACCAGAATCTGCTCGGTGGCAACTCTTTGGGGCTGATATTGTCAATCCAAATCATCTATCCAATGCAGGTACTCCAAATGATCTAGCTACTGGAAATGCAGGTGGTGTCAATGCGATGAGTGGATCGGTACTCGATTATTACCACTTCGAAGCCAATCCAGCTGATATATCTTACGCTAATGTAATGTCTGGCGTATCTAATATGAAAATGGCACCCAAAATCAAATCTTTTG
The DNA here is from genome assembly GCA_937952155.1 of uncultured Saprospiraceae bacterium. Taxonomy (GTDB): domain Bacteria; phylum Bacteroidota; class Bacteroidia; order Chitinophagales; family Saprospiraceae; genus OLB9. The sequence continues at coordinate 29,271 of CALFYH010000341.1, read as the reverse complement.
TTGATATAAACCTTATCGGCTTGGAAGCTGGTTTGGGTGTGAATCGTGGCAATAAAAATGTGTATGCGGCTTATCGCTACAGTTTTGTTGGATTGTTGGATAAATTGGGTATTGATTTTGGAAATGAGAAAATCGGATATCAGGACCTGAGTATGTATGCCGATTTGATCAAAAAAGACCACCATAGTTTTAAGTTATTTTCAACACTTGGCAAAAGTAGCAATGTTTTTACAGCAGGCGAAAGAGGTGATAGTTTGACCCGATTCAAAGATATTCAGCATATCACATACGCAAGTGAATTAGTAATAGGTGGAGCTCAATATACTTACGAAAAGGCCAATAAATATTTCCAAAGCACGATTATTATGTCGGGGCGAAATGATAAAAGGGTAGAACGTACTGATGCATTTTATATTGACAGCTTGGGATTGTCGTTGTCGTCTGATCAGCGCGTCAGAGAAAGACTTCTTTCTTGGCATAATCAATATATTCTCGATTACTCAGGAGCTAAAATGACCTTTGGATTGCGCACAAATATGAAGGATGATGGTCGTATTGTAAATGGAATTGATGAGCCAGTTTTAAGTATTTATCCATATTTTCAATATAAAAGTGACTCTTACAAACTATTTAATTATCATATTGGGATTGGTAGTTTTTATGAAAATAGAACAAAGGAAGTGACCGTCGAACCGTCGCTTGGTGCAAATTATAAACTTTCACGAGCTACATCGCTCAGTTTGGATTACCGTTTATCTTCATTTCAAGATTTTACCACAGGTAGTTTTAGCGAACAGAACTACGATAGGAAAAGAATCAAAGCTCATAATATACAAACAGGTATCCAATATACTCGTGATTATCTTCAATTGCGCGGTACTGTATTTTTGCATCAATTTTGGGATGTTTCGACTTTTGTATCTGCCGATGGTGTTGGACATTTTACACCATTTAATGGCAGCAATTTAGGTTATGATCAGGTTTATGGATTCCTCAGTATCATGCCAAATGGTACATCATCAGCGAATGTACTAGGTGGTGAATTATATCTTGAAAATAAATCATTTATTAGACAAAATCCATTAAATTATAGCATAAACTTAAGCATTTTTGATAGCAAATACAATCTAAATAATGAAAGTGATCAATATTATAATGGTCGATACAATTTTGGTTATACCAGCAATGTCAATGTGAGTTACACAATGGATATTTCTAAATCAAATAAAGATAGATCACTCATTATCAGTTTGTCCAATCATCTCCGTGGTGCTATGAGAGAACAATCTTTAAACCCTGTAAATGGTAAATTTTCAACATTGTACAATGTCAATTCACCTTATGATCAAAAATTTCGTCCTTACCAAAGAATCGACTTTAGAGTAGTGTATACCAGCCAAAAGTTCAATAGCAATAAGGCCCACAGATGGTCACTTGATATCCAAAATCTGCTCAATCGAGAAAATGATGGCTTCAGATATTACGACCCATTGCTAAATTCTGTACTTTTGCAAAAGCAATTAGGACTCGTACCTGTCTTGAGTTATAGATTGGAGTGGTAGTACTTTTTGTAATTGTAAATTTATAATATTTTATCTATATGTTGCGACGTGATTTTATAAAAAATACTACGATGTTGTCTGCCACTGCTTTGGTTGTCAATCCATTAGAGTGGGAATTTGGCCTTAAGGTTGATTTGACCAATATCGGAGTTCAATTATATACAGTTCGCACTGAAATGGAGAACGATCCATTGGGTACGCTCAAGCAAATCAAGGCCATCGGATACAATCACGTAGAAAGTGCTGGCTATGGTGCTCGCAAATTTTATGGTCAAACGAAGGAAAACTTCAAAATGATCCTTAGGGATTTAGGCTTAGAGATGTACAGTGGACATACGGTGACTGGATTCAATACAGCTAAAGATTCATACAACATGTCTAATAACTGGGAAGCTGTTTGTGAAGACGCTGCCTTTGTTGGGCAGAAATATATCGCTTGTGGTTGGTTTCATCCAGATGAGAGAAAGACGTTAGACGATTACAAAAAACATGCAGATTTATTCAACAAATGTGGACAAAAAGCCAAGGAATATGGTTTGCAGTTTTGTCACCACAACCACGATTTTGAGTTTTTTGCAATAGATGGCGTTATCCCTTATGATATCCTCTTGACGGAAACAGATAAGAATCTTGTAAAATTTGAGGTAGATCATTATTGGACACGCAAAGCCAATGTGGACACAAAAAAATTGATTAAGAAAAATCAAGGAAGATTCCCACTATTCCACATTAAGGATATGGACAATACATCTGAGAAATCATTTGCACCTGTAGGTACTGGCATTATCGATTGGAAACAAGTCTTTAAATTGGCACCAAAAGCTGGTTTAGATTTGTTTTTTGTTGAGCAGGACACTTGTACCAAATTGACACCGTTAGAAAGTATAAAAGTGAGCTTCGATAATCTAAGGAAATTAAAACTCTAACAAAATTTCTCCGTTCTGCTTTTCTAGTCATTAACGAGGAGTTTACCTTTTTTCTGATTACGAGATTGCTATTCACCATCGGTATGAAGATGGTGCCTGTCTTATTGGGTTGGTATCTCTATAAGCTTACGGGAAGTAAAGTTGTATTAGGTCTTGTTGGACTTAGTGAAGTGATCCCAGCTATCTTATTGGCATTGCCTGCAGGTGTGACCGCGGATAGTAGTGACAAGAAGTCATTGATTATCAAGAGTTTGGCGTTCTATTCTCTTGCTGTTGTAGGCCTGATTCTTATCACTTCAGATATATTTTCCATTACACAGAATTTTAGGACATTAATCATCTTTGTTCTTGTAGGTCTAACGGGCGTCATTAGAGCTTATATCTCACCAGCTTTTTCGGCATTTTGGGCGCAGTTGGTCACTAAAGATGAGCTTGTTCATGCAGCATCGGTCAATAGCATGACTTGGTTGATAGGTGCCATAATCGGTCCTACGATAGGTGGATTTTTTATTGGCTATTTTTCGATGACCATTGTTTTTGGATTTGTTGTCATTTTACTGCTGCTGAGTTTATTTTTTATTGGCTATTTTATCTTGCCCAAGCCTGTTACTTATGACAAAAGCAAGGTCAGAACCTGGGAAAGTGTACGCGAAGGACTTGATTTTGTATGGAATCAAAAAGCTCTTTTTGGAGCGATGGGTTTAGATATGTTTGCCGTTCTTTTTGGTGGCGCTGTAGCGATATTGCCCGTTTTTGCAACAGATATTTTGGCTGTTGGTCCTCAAGGATTTGGGTTGCTAACATCCGCTACTTATGCTGGAAATTTTATAGCTATTCTATTTATCACAAAATATCCTCTTCAAGGAAGTCAAGGGTTTAAGCTCATTTATTCCATCGCTGGTTTTGGGGTTTGCATGATCGTTTTTGCTTTGTCAAAATCTTTTGTTTTAAGCTTAGTTGCTCTATTTGTAAGTGGATTGTTTGACGGTGTAAGTGTAATAATTCGGGGCACAATCTTTCAAATTTTAGTGCCAGACCACTTGAGAGGTAGAGTATCTTCGGTAAATTCTATTTTTATCAATAGCAGCAATGAACTGGGACAATTTGAAAGTGGCGTTGCAGCCGCTGCAATGGGTACTGTCCCGTCTGTTGTATTTGGTGGTTGCATGACTTTGCTGGTAGCTTCGATTGCTTATTTCAAAATTCCAGCCCTGAAAAATCTGAAATATTAATCTTTTCGATTTTACATATTGCGAGTGAGTTTTTGTATCACTTTAAATTCACTTAAGAAAACCTTGCCGATGACTCGGAATGCCGTATAAAATGGAATCGCAAATACCATTCCCAAGACGCCGCCTATTTTAGCTCCAACCAATACAATTATAAATATTTCTAAAGGATGTGCTTTCACACTTTTTGAAAAAATATTGGGTTGTAAAATGATATCATCTATCAACCGTGTGACCAAAAAGACAATACCAACTTTTACCAAAAGTGGCATCATTTCGTCATAAAATGAAAGCTCCATATTTGACGATAAGGTGATCACAAATCCTACCAAGGCAGCAATGATGGGGCCAACATAAGGGATGACATTCATAATCCCAGCAAAAAATCCAATAAGTAAAGCATTTTTTACACCCAACATTGTGAGCGAAAAGGAAATAATTATTGTTATAATCGTTACCTGAACCAAAATACCTACAAAATACCGTATCAATAGCTTACTTGTTTCATCTACAGCTTGTTGTGTGTGGGTTTCATATTGAGTAGGAACGATTGATGTAATGATATTTACAAAAAGTCCTTGCTCTCTCAAGAAGAAAAACCCTATAAAAAATATAGAAAATACACCCACAAAAACATCACCAAATTTATTCAACGCATTCCCAAAAAGCATTTGAATGTTTTCTGGATTAAGGTAAGTGGACAGATTTTTCTTAAGCAATTCAAAAAAATCTTCTTGTTCTGATTCCAAATTTTTATCTAATGCATTGTCGGTATTTTCAGTCTTCAGATGTATGTGTATATCAAGTTTTTGGTTAACAGCGCCATTAGTCTGACTGCTATCCAAGCTAATAAAATGCGTGACTTCAGGTGATGGTGTTTTTGATACTTCAGAATTAGAACTAAAACTTGTATCTTGAGCAATCATCAGTTTTTTTCTAACCAACCATTTTTCCCAATCGTGAATAGGCTCTTCGAGCGCTGTAACTACTTTTTCTATATCTATCTTGGAAATATTTTCTATCTGGTTTACCAATGGTGGTATAAAGATCCAGACCAAAGCGATAAATCCAAATACAAACAAGCTGAGCGTGACAAGAGCGGATAGATTTTTACCTATATATTTTCGCAAAAATACAACTACAGGTGCACCTATCATTGATATTACCCATGCTATCAATACATAAGTGACGATTTCGCTAAAGTAATACAATATCGATGCGACGATTACCAAAGGAATCAAGGCCAAAAGATATTTGTAAATAGGCTTCATATCTGGCTTATATTTCTGATGCTCAAAGATAACTGAAGTTTTTGGAATTTGGTGTCAATCTTCAAATTATGGGCTTTTGTGGATTTCTTTTATGGAAATAACAATGAACTTTCATCTATTATCTACTTCTTAAAAATATTGTTTACAATCCTTCAATATTAAAAAATGCATAAAAATGATGTACTTTTGCATTTTTGGAAATCAATTTTAATGGAAGACGTTTTGTTTTCAATCTCTGGTTTTGAAATACAGCTGAGTGGAATAATCTTAGCGTGTTTTATCATTTTGGCTTCAATTTATCTATATTTCAAAATTGGAAATTACACCTTCTTTGAAAATGATGATTCTCGATTCACAAAACTTCATACTATTGGATTTAAATTCAGGTTGGGAGTTTCTTTATTTTTTATTACAATCTTACTTTTACTGCGCATTATAAATTTTGATATTCGAATTCTAGAATTTAATGAATTTCAAATTACAATCAATCACGTAGTCGAAATTCTGAGTTTGTTTAGTGTTGCAATTCTAACCGATTGGGTCATCAGTCATGTTGTAATTCGCAACAAATTCCGCAAACGTGAAGTGCCGGTGCGAACTAATTTCGACCACCATAAGACCAATGAAATCAAGGCAACCAAACTCGTTAGATATATTGTTTTTATTTATCTTATTCAAATCTTGCTTCGCAGATTAGATCTTGATTTGATCTTATTCCAACGTGAGATAAAAAGCGAGTTATTTACTGTGCACCTTTCAGATATTTTAGTAGCTATTATGATCATGATGGCCGCAAAAGTTTTGGTTTGGTTCATTACACAAGTCACGCTGTATCGTACATACAAAAGCAAAGATTTGGACGAAGGTATCCAGTATGCGATCAATCAGCTAGTCATGTATGTAGTTTATGTGATTGCTTTTTTGTTTGCTTTGGATAGGATCATCTCAGACATGAGCATCATATATGGTGGAGCGGCAGCGCTTTTGGTAGGTGTTGGTTTAGGGTTGCAACAGACATTTAATGATTTCTTTTCTGGGCTCGTGTTACTGTTCGAACGGTCGGTTATGGTTGGTGATATTCTGGAAATAGAAGGTCAAGTAGGTCGTGTGCTCAAAATAGGGCTCAGAGCTTCACGGATAGAGACAAGAGATAGCGTTTCGATGTTGGTGCCCAATAGCAAATTGGTTAATCAGGCTGTTGTCAACTGGACACATTATGATGATATAGTTCGGTTTTCGGTCAATGTAGGTGTCGCATATGGTACACCTTCTGATGTTGTAAAAAAGTTATTATTAGAAGCTGCATCTACAGTACCTGAAGTGCTTGAAAAACCTGAAGCTTTTGTCAGACTTAACGAATTTGGAGAAAGTAGTTTGAATTTCACACTGTATTTTTTTACTAAACAAGTGATGATGGCCGAAAATGTAAAAAGTGATGTCAGATGTGCCATTGATCGTCTATTTATAGAAAACCAAATTGTCATTCCTTTCCCACAAAGGGAAGTCAAAATCTTATGAAGGTATTTGTAATTGCCATCGTCGTATTTTTACTAGTCCTGACAATTATAAATAAAATAAGTATCAGATTGGGCTTTAAAAAAGCAAATCCTTCACAAAAACCAATTTTAGTATTTGGGATAGTTTTTTCTTGTTTGGCAACAATATTAATAGTTTTTTATAACTATTACTACAATTTGCCTTTGTTTTCTACAAAACTATTAGTTCCCCTTGTCCTTTTATTGATGTTTGCAGATCAATATAGGAGAAGTATTGAAAATTGAAGGCTAACCTACTATTTTACCATCACAAGGCCCAAATCCGACTCTGATACCATCTTTTTCGCACCAGCCACGCATTACTACTGTATCGCCATCAGCAATAAATTTCCGTTCCGTTCCATCTGGCATTTGTACTGGTTTCGTTCCTTTCCAGCAGATTTCCAACATCGATCCATAAGAGTCTGGAGTAGGTCCACTTATAGTACCTGAAGCAAGCAAATCGCCTACTCGCATATTGCATCCATTTACAGTATGGTGGGCCAATTGCTGACACATATTCCAATACATATATTTGAAATTTGATGTAGATACACGTTTTTGAGCACCATTTTCTGCCAAGATATCAACTGATAGAGTGATGTCATAATTTTTTGGCCCTTCGGTTTTGAGGTAGGGAAGTACTTCAGGTTCTTGAACTGGCCCTTCCACTCGGAAAAGCTCCAACGCCTCAAGTGTTACAATCCATGGTGAGATAGTAGAAGCAAAGTTTTTTGCCAAAAAAGGTCCCAATGGAACGTATTCCCATTTTTGAATGTCTCTTGCTGACCAATCATTAAATAACATCAATCCAAAAATATAATCTTCTGCCTTTTCTGTTGTTATTTGTGTGCCAAGTTGAGATTCCTTTCCGATGACAAATCCCATTTCCAATTCAAAATCTAATTGTTTTGTTGGTCCGTAGATGGGTTTTTCACTTCCATCTGGCATGACTTGGCCATTTGGTCTTTTGATCGGTGTGCCCGATGCCACAATCGACGAAGCTCGACCATGATATCCGACTGGCAAATGGAGCCAATTGGGAAGTAAGGCATTTGCTGGATCTCTAAACATGATGCCTACATTTGTGGCATGCTCACGACTACTATAAAAATCTGTATAGTCGCCTATGTGAATAGGTAAGACCATTTGCGCATCGTGAATTGGAATGAAAATTTCATTGTTTTTGAATTTTTCATTATCTAAAATACCACCTTTAGTCAGAGCTTGTTGTACTTGTAAACGTACAGCTGACGTAACTTTTTTACCCAAGGCAATAAAAGCGTTTAGCACAGTATGTTTGAAAATGCCATGAGGTAAATGCAAGCTATCAAACATACCATATTCTGCACATTTGTTCAAATCTACAATTGTATCACCTATTTTGGTACATGCTGCGTGATGTCCATTTTTGATGAAAATACCAAAAGGTAGATTATGGATACTAAAATCAGAATCGGCCGCTACTTCAATAAAACTTAACATGATTTCATTTATATTATACAATGTAAACCTCTTTTTTAAGGCATTGTTTTGCCCATTACAACAAATTAATTCTAGGTTTACCCTAGTAATTTGATCGACCACCATTTTTACGAGGCAAAAGACAATTTGTAAATCCAGATTTACTTCGAATCAATTCAATATTGCTTTCTTACTGAATTGGTTTGCAAAAATAAGCGAAAATACATTTTTACTGTCAGTATGCCAATAAAAACTTGGGGATGAATTAAATATTTGAATTTAGCAAATTGAGTTGCTTTACCACAATTTAGTTTTCTTCATAACGGAATTAAGAAACTAAAGATATATCCTGATGGCCATTTTGAACTATTAAAAGTACATTATTTGGCTTGTTAAAATACCATTTTTGAATATTTTTTTAATTTTTTATTAAAAAGTACGGTAAATATCCATTACTATTGCATGATAAAAAGTAGGCTCTAGCTTATGATCATGAAAAATGTTTTATTGTCTTTATTCAGTTTGGTATGTTTTGCTGCAATCTCACAACAAAAACCGCAATTTTCCCAATACATGCTCAATAAATTTAATGATAATCCAGCCTATGGTGGATTAGAGCGTTCTTTAAGTATCTACACATCATATAGAGATCAATATAGTGCTTTTACTGGCAATCCTAGAACATTTTACTTGGGTGCTGATATGCCATTTTATATATGGAATGGCGCCATTGGGTTTACACTTTACAACCAGAGAGCAGGCGTATTTAGTAATACCAATTTTAAGCTCTCATATAATTATGTAATAAATACTTCGGTTGGTTTTTTAAGTATAGGTGGTAGAGCAGGGATTGATATGTTGAATGTAGATGGCAGTAGGATTGTCACGCCAGAAGGGAGTTACAATGGTGGTTTTGATCATAACGATCCTATTTTAAGCAATACAAACTATAATGGATTTGGTCCTTCTTGGGAAACAGGTATCTATTTTTATGGCAGATATTTTGAGTCAGGATTTGTACTTTCGGAATTGCCGACACACAGATATAAATTAGGTGACGGGACATATTCAAGAGCTTTGATTGGAAGCTTTTTTGCACAATATAAATATTTATGGGATGATCGATTAAAATTTTTACCGTCAATTATGATAAAATCGGATCTGGGTGTACTACAAACCGATATTGGAATTGTTGCTAGATATTATGATAATTTGCTGGTTGGAATCAATTACAGAGGTTATAGCAAACAATCCAATGATGCTTTTTCTGTGATTGTAGGTACAAATCTTGGAAAAAAATATTTTGTAAGCTATAGTTATGATTTTGGATTATCTCAACTTAAGTCTGTCCATGAGGGAAGCCATGAAGTTATGTTATCATACAATTTACAAAAGCTTATAGGAATAGGCTTACCGCCAAAGATAATCTACAATCCAAGAGATTTATAAACTTCCACTTTTTTATTTCATACATATTATTTATTTCAATATGTATTCAAATTTTATTTTGATTTCAGGACAATAAGAACTTTATTCCTTCGTTATTGAATAGCTAAAGAGTTTTTCAGAGATAAAAATATTTTAAAAAACGAATTTAAAATAGTTGTATTTTTAAAATAGACCATTATCTTTACGGCGCTTTATGCCAAAGCCCTTAAATTTAAATAGGTTAAATCGCTAAAAGAAAATGAAAAGTTTATCAAAATTAAGTGTATTGCTATTCACTATTATTGTTATCTCTTCGTGTGGGAAGCAGGAAACAGGTCAGCTAATTGGCTCTCAAAATCGTCCTACATGGGGAGGATTCAATCCCTTCGGTATGGTGTATGTTCCATCTGGGACACTCACTATCGGACAGAGTGATCAGGATGTATTTTACACCTATGCTCAAAGACAAAAAAACATTTCTATTTCCGGTTTTTTCATGGATGATACAGAAATCACCAATAATGAGTATCGTCAGTTCGTAGAATGGGTAAGAGATTCCACAGCACACGAAATCATGGGCAACAAGTCAGAAGATGACTTTGGCAATGAGAGAATTGACTGGGAAACTGAATTAGACTATAGTGATGAGACATTAAATGATATGTATTATCAAGGTGATATGGCCTTCGAAGGCAAAAAAGAGTTGGACTATGCTGGTTTAAAATACAAATATCAGTGGATAGATTGGCAAAAAGCAGCTCATGATAAAGAAGCAACTCGTACTTCTATCATTAACAAAGCAGAAGTAACCATTTTCCCTGATACGCTTTGTTGGATTAGAGACTTTACCTACTCATATAACGAACCACAAACACGTAATTATTTCTGGCACCCTGCTTTTGATGATTATCCTGTAGTAGGTGTTAGTTGGAAACAAGCAACCGCTTTCTGTCATTGGAGAACAAAGCTTTGGAATCAGTTTAAGCAAGACGAGCCTAATACTGAAGTATTCCGTTTACCTTCAGAAGTTGAATGGGAATATGCAGCTAGAGGTGGTCACGATATTTCTCCTTATCCTTGGGGTGGACCATATATCAGAAATGCAAAAGGCTGTCTTTTAGCAAACTTTAAACCAGGTAGAGGTAATTATCCTGAAGACGGTGGACTTCACACTGTAAAAGCAGACGCTTATTTCCCGAATGATTATGGTTTATACAATATGGCTGGTAATGTTGCCGAGTGGACATCCTCTGCATTCCATGAAAATGCATATGACCATGAGCATGATCTTAATTCAGATTATCGTTATGATGCTAAAGATGAAGATCCTGAAGCATATAAGCGTAAAGTAATCAGAGGTGGATCTTGGAAAGATATTTCATATTACTGCCAAACAGGTACTAGAGCTTGGGAATTTCAGGATACCACAAAGTCTTACATAGGATTCAGATGTGTAATCACATATCTAGGAAGATCAATTAATGACTTTTAATTTTAAGTTTTAGTGCATCAATTAATGTGGCTAAAGATGGAGAAGCATTAAAACTGCTTACTCTAGATTATATCAATTTTATTATTAACTAATCACAAAATTTAAATCACAATGAGTTTTTTCAAATCACCTTCTTTTAAGTATTTAAAGAATTTATTAATTGGTCTTGGTGCCTCAGTTGTAATGATTGGAGCCTTAGGAAAGTTGAATAGTACTCCTTGGGGAGGTATGGCTATTACAGCTGGTCTTTTAGTAGAAGCATTTTTATTTGCAATGCTTGGTATTTTAGGACCTGAAAAGGATTATTACTGGGAAAAACTGTATCCAGGTTTAGACCAATACGGTTCACATATTGCACCTTTGACGGCTGGAGAAGTTGGAGCAGGTCCAAAAGCACTTAATGCTGATGCAGTTGAGAAAAATTTGGGTGGCATGTTGACTGAGCTTCAGTCTATGTCTAAGAGTCTTGGTTCTTTGAAAGCACTTCAAGAAGTAGATTTCTCACAGACTGGAGATCAATTAAAAGCAATGAATAATTTTTATACAAGAATGAATGATGCAATGAATGCATTGAATTCAAGTGTAGAAGATACTAAGCAATATCAAGCACAAATGGCAAGTTTGAGCAAAAACTTGACATCATTGAATGGTGTTTATGGAAATATCCTTTCTGCTTATAATGTAAAAGGATAATTCGGAGTTTTTCTTCGCAAAAATTATTTATTAACAAGTTAAAAAGATAAAAAATGTCAATACCTAAGGAACCGCGGCAGTTGATGATCAACGTAATGTACCTCGTACTGACCGCGCTTTTGGCACTAAACGTCTCTGCAGAGATTTTTAATGCCTTTGATATGGTGGATAAAGGACTAAAATCTGCAAATGCGACTTTGGATGAATCCAATTCACAATTACCAACGTTAATTAAAGATGCAGCTAAAAAGAAAGCATCATTTCAAGTTTATGCAGATAGAATAGAAAGTGTAACTTCGACTTCTAAAAGTGCAACAACCTATATCAAAGGAATCATGGATAAACTTATCGATGAATCAGGGAATAGAAATGGATCTGTTGACGATGGCGATTACATTGAGGCTGAAGGAGTAAAAGAGTTGTTAGGTAAGAGGGATTATGCTGCTACCACTAGGTTTATGGTTGATGAAGGCGTAGGTGAAGAATTGAAAACTAAAATGTTAGAGTACAAGGCTGCTTTTGCTAAGGTTGCTGATCCTGCTGATTTAAAAGTTTTAGAATCTAAAATTCCAATTGCAATAGATGATGCAACTTGGAAAAATTCAACTAATAAGAAGCAGAATTGGGCTGATTTTACCTTTGGGCACATGCCTTTGGGTGCAACAATGCCTATATTTTCTAAATTTATAAATGATATTAAAGCTTCTGAGGCTTCTGCATTGAATTATTTAGCAAGTAAAGTAGGTGTTGGTGGAGAAACAGTTGTTCTTGATAAGTTTACAGTAGTCTCGGCGCCTAAAAAATCTTATGTAATCAAAGGCGAGCCTTTCGAAACTGAAGTATTTTTGTCAGCCGCTTCTGGAGGTGACTCTAAGACTGGTATTTCTATATCTGTAAATGGACGTACATTACCAACCAATGCTGATGGTGTCGCAAAATATACCGAAAACGCAGGTTCAATTGGTGTAAGAAAATATTCTGCAGTGGCAAGCGTTAAAGACCCTGTTACTGGAGATGTGAAGTCTTACAAAAATGAATTTGAGTATGAGGTAGGTGAGCGTTCTGTTACCGTTTCTGCATCAAAAATGAATGTATTTTATATTGGTGTAGATAATCCTGTTGAGGTATCTGCTGCAGGTGTTCCTTCTGCTCAAATCAAAGTCTCTATGGATGGCGGTAATATCTCTAGAAACGGAGATGGTACGTATACTGTGAATGTTCAAAATGTTGGTAAAGCTAATGTTAGAGTTAGTGCGCCTGGAGTTAATTATAGCAAAGAATACAGAGTAAAAAGGATTCCAGACCCAACACCATTATTAGGTGGTAAGGAAAAAGGTGGGTCTATAGGCAATGGTACTTTCAAAGCGCATAGTGCTATGATACCTATGTTGTTAGACTTTGACTTTGATGCTAAATGTAATCTTGCTGGTTTTACTCTTGTAAGAGTTGCTAAAAGACAAGACCCTGAGCCAGCCGCAAACCAAGGTGCCACAATTACAGGAAATGCGAAAACACTTCAAGCTAAAGCAGTACCTGGAGACAAATATGTTTTCCAAGATATCAAGTGTAAATGTCCTGGTGATGGAGCACCTAGAAATCTTGGACAATTAGTTTTTGATATTCAATAATTTAGGTAATAATTAGGAGTTGATATTTTGAAATACTTCTTTTATACTTTGATAAAATATTTTGTATAAATATCTTTCTTTTATCGTATAATTAAAAAAATACAAATGAAATCGTTTTTTAATTTTGTTGGTTTGATATTTGCTTTTCAGCTTTGTCTGGTGCAGGTATCTGTGGCACAAATAGATAAACCTTCTACTGGAGCGGAGGAAGTCAAAACTGAATCTTCAACTCCTTCAGAGGATATTTTTATTGATGACATAGTAAATAAGCGAATTGTCGTTGACAATAAACTTATGTCACTTCAACCAATACGAGAAGCAGACATTGCATGGGAAAAAAGAATTCAAAGAGTTATAGACTCTCGTGAGAAGTTGAATCTCCCATTTAGAAGCCAAGAATTAAATCTTTTCAAAGTGTTGCAGACCATGATCGATAATGGAGATGTAACAGGATTTTCAGATGACCAATTCAAAAATGTGTATACACCTGAAGAGATAAGAGGCAAAATGGTGAAAATGGACACATCTTTTACTTTGGATCCTGAAACATACGAAGAGAAGATCGTAATTGCTAAAAACGATATCAACTGGGAGGATATTAATCAATATAGAATTAAAGAAGTTTGGTATTTTGACAAGCAAAGGTCTGTGATGGATGTTCGTATCTTGGGTATTGCACCTATTTATCAAAGTCCTAAAGATAAAGAAGCTGGTATTCCTGCCGGTCCTTTATTTTGGGTTTACTATCCAGAATGTAGAACACCGATGTCTAAATTTAGAGTTTTTAATGGTGATAATGATATAGCACCTATGACTTGGACGGACTTATTTGATACTAGAGTATTTTCTAGTTACATTTATAAAAGATCGAATGTTTTGGATTATCGTTTGAAAGACTTTTTCGTAGCTGACCCTGATGATACTGAAAATAGAGCTGGTATTGATATGTTGCTCTATTCAGAAAAGATCAAGAACGAATTACTTAATTTTGAACACGATCTTTGGGAATATTAATTCATTCAAAGTAATAAAAAATGGGAAGTCGCTAGTGCGCTTCCCATTTTTGTTTAATATTTTTTGTATTTTTTATTATTTCATATATGCTAAAACCAATAAAAACCGCTTTAATCTCAGTCTTCGATAAGGAAGGATTAGAGGAAATAATTCTAAGATTGGATAAATTAGGAGTAGTAATTTACTCTACAGGAGGTACAAGGACATTTATAGAAGAATTAGGAGTACATGTCGAAAAGGTTGAGGAACTAACAGGTTATCCATCCATACTTGATGGACGTGTCAAAACATTGCACCCAAAGGTATTTGGTGGTGTCCTCGCAATGAGAAATGAAAACCACCTATCCCAATTGGCTGAATACATGATTCCAACTTTCGATTTAGTAATTGTAGATTTATACCCATTTGAAGATACCGTGGCAGCGGGAAAGTCTTATGAAGATATTATTGAGAAGATAGATATTGGAGGTATATCGCTTATAAGAGCAGGTGCAAAAAATCATCAGGATGTCGTTGTGATACCTTCAAAAAATCAATACAAGGATTTAATGTCCATTTTGCAAAGCGATTTGGGTGAAAGCACTTTCGAACAACGTAAATATTTGGCTGCGGAAGCTTTCAAAGTCTCGTCTCATTATGACACAGCTATTTTTTCATATTTAGCAGATAACACCCAACGAGATGGTGTGTTTAAAACAAGTGAGACGAACTCTGTGCCATTGCGTTATGGTGAAAATCCACATCAAAAAGCAAATTACTTTGGAAATCTAGAGGAAGTATTTGAAAAGTTAAATGGTAAAGAGCTATCTTATAATAATCTTGTAGATATAGATGCAGGTATTCAGTTGATGAGCGAGTTCAAAAATGATCTACCTACATTTGCCATTTTAAAACACACCAATCCTTGCGGCGTAGCGACAAGAACAACGGCATTGGAAGCGTGGGAAGCAGCATTACAAGCAGATCCAGTTTCCGCCTTCGGTGGTGTACTAATTTCAAATACAAAAATAGACCTGAATACTGCACAACAAATTGATAAGATATTTTATGAGGTATTAATTGCACCTGACTATGATGATGACGCTATCAAATTATTGATGGCAAATGCAAAACGAAACTTACTGAAACTTAAAGCATGGCCTGATGTTAAAAAGGTTTTTAAGAGCTTATTGAATGGCGTCATTGTACAAGATGCTGATATTTCTGATGAATCATGTCAAAATAGTGTAGTAAAGACAATTAAAAAACCTACTCAGGCTGAAATGGAAGATATGGATTTTGGTATCAAATGTGCCAAACATTTGAAGTCAAATACTATTGTGTTGGTTAAGGATAAGCAAATGTTGGGAATGGGATGTGGACAAACATCCAGAATAGATGCATGTCAACAAGCAATAGAAAAGTCCAAAAAATATGGTTTTAGCCTTCAAGGATCTGTCATGATTTCCGACGCATTTTTCCCTTTTCCTGATTGTGTTGCGCTTGCTAAGGAAGAAGGTGTCTCGGCTGTAGCTCAACCAGGTGGATCTATTAAAGACCAGTTAAGTATTGACTATTGTGATGCTCACAATATCTCTATGGTTTTTACGGGCATCAGACATTTTAGACATTGATGAATTTAGTCATTGATCAAGGGAATACGAGAGTGAAGTGTGCTGTTTTTGACGACAGAAATGAAATTGTTTTCAAAGCGGTCAAATTAAAAAGGTATGCAGACAGTCTCTTAAAGGGATTACCACCAAATCTAAAGATCGAGAATGTAATTATTTCAAATACTTCGATTCTTAGTAAATCTTTTACAAGTCAATTGAGTAAATACAAGGTTTTTTTACATTTGGATCATTCTACAAAAATACCGATTGTTAACAAATATGAAACTCCTGAAACATTGGGCAAAGATCGACTAGCTGCTGCAGTAGGAGCTTGGATGAAATTTCCTAATGAAAATATCCTTTTTATTGATATGGGCACTTGTATAACCATGAATTTTATCAATAATAAAGGTTGGTTTTTGGGTGGAAATATTAGTCCTGGCATCAAAATGAGATTTAAGGCAATGAATAAGTTTACAGCCAATCTACCGTTAGCGGAAAATGTATTAATTGATGAGTTCATAGCTGACACAACTGTTAAAGCTTTACAAAATGGTGCAATAAAAGGGACATTTCGGGAAATCGACTCGTTTATAACTGAAGCAAGAAAAGAATTTGGGGAGATTAAGGTGATTTTGACAGGTGGAGATGCATTTTTTTTTGAAAAGTGGACAAAAAATATGATATTTGTCGCCCCAAATCTTGTGATGGAAGGCTTAAACGAAATTTTAAAGTATAATGTTAAATAAAATTGTGTTATTTGTTTTTGGGTGGACATTATTAGTTACTACCGCAATGTCTGCTCAACAAAACGACAATAATCCTTATTCACGTTTGGGTATTGGAGATATCAGCGATAACAACTTTAATCACCTGCGACAAATGGGTGGGTTAGGTGCGTCCTTCGTGGATGGATATCATATTAATATAGTAAATCCAGCTAGTTATTCATTTCTAAATGCCACGGCTTTTGACTTTGGTGTATTTGGAAAAAAAACTTGGCTTGAAGACAAAGAAAATAAAAATAGTTTTTGGACAGGAAATTTGGATTACATTTCCTTAGCATTTCCGCTTAGAAACCCAATTAATGATCTATACGATGGTGTCAAAAAGGATTACAAGTTGGCTATGTCATTGACATTGATGCCGCACTCAGTCGTAAATTATGATATTGCAGTAAATGACTCTACATCTAGTGTTTCACCTTATACACACAATTATAAAGGATCGGGTGGAAGTTATAAATTGATGTGGGGCAATTCTATAAAGTACAAAAATCTTTCTTTTGGTGTAAATTTGGGTTATCTGTATGGCAATCTCAAGTATGAAAATAATGTAGAATTTTCTGAAGAAGACTTTGCATTCAATAATCAATATGCAAATCAATATAATATCAAAGGCTTTTTATGGAATGCCGGCCTTATGTATTTTACAACAGTAAATAAAAAGCAAATAGAAAACAATAAACTGACACCTGCAAAACGAATTTCATTTGGCATTCACGCCAATTCAACCACAAATTTTACTACTTCTTACAATATTTTTCATACTCAAGCCCAATACTTGCCTGCTGGAACTATTATTGATACCATAAAAATCCAAAATGAAATCGCCGGAAAAGGTAAATTACCAGCTGAAATTGGCTTGGGCGCAACTTATTATAAAGGAGAAAAGTTTGCTATTGGTGTAAACTATGTTTCTACATTTTGGTCATCATATTTTAATGAAGCAGCCAATCATTCCGAAGGCTCACTCACAAATGTATCGAAAGTAAGTCTTGGTGGTTATATCAGACCTGATTATAAATCATTTGACAATTTTCTAAAAAGAGTTTATTATCGATATGGCATATATTATGGAACTGACCCAAGGACCGTGGAAGGTAAACAAATAGATACCTACGGGCTAACTTTTGGTCTTGGCATGCCGTTTGTATTCCAACGGAAGATTTCTCATATCAATTTGGGACTCAACGCTGGTATTAGAGGTAAGGATACACCAATTTCTGAAAAATTTGTTAAAATTTCATTTGGCGTAACTTTTAATGATGACGAATGGTTTTTAAAGAGAAAGTATAATTAAATATATAAATCATTAACATAACACACACCACTTTATTATGAATTATCGTTTTTTATCTGTTTTTAGTACTTTGATTGTAGTTTTTGCTACATCAATGGTCAATGCTCAATGCGAAAACTGGATTGGCAAACCCACACAGACGGATGCTGAAAATGCACATTCTATTTATCGACAAGCTTTGAAAGCAGGAGATTATACAACTGCTTTTGAAAATTGGCAGATTGCCTTCAAGCTTGCACCTGCGGCTGATGGTAAGAGAGATTATCACTATACCGATGGAGTAGCTTTGTACAAACATTTATTGACAACCACTACAGATGAAAAGCTTACAGCTGAATATAAAGCTAAGATCGTTATGTTGTATGACCAGGCTATCTCATGTTTTCAGTCAAAGAGTATCACTACTAAAAATGGTACAGACGATGAACTCAATGCTAGACTAGGATATTTATACGGTCGTAAGGCTTATGATATGTTTTACTCGGTAAATAGCTCTTATGATGATAACATGAAGGCATTGGATGAATGTATCAAATATTCTGGTGATAAAGCTGAGTATATTATAATGGATCCTTATGCCAATATCATTGTATATGAGTTTAAGGAAGGTAGAATGCCAAAAGAAAAAGCAGTCGCACTTTATAAAAAATTGTCTGAAATCGCAGAATACAATATTGCAAATAATGAAAAACTTTCTGAGGGCTATCAGCAAGCAAAAGAAGCCATGGAAGGGAAATTTGCTGAAATCGAAAAACAGATTTTTGATTGTGAGTATTTTAAAGAGAAATTGATCCCAGAATACGAAGAGAATAAGGAAGATGCCCAAACGCTTAAAAGAGTTTTGCAAACGCTCAAAGCACAAGGTTGTTTGGATACTGATCCTGTTGTATTGAAATTGGATGAAGAGTGGAAGAAATATGCCACAACTGAAAATGCAAGATTGCAAGCTGAATTTGAAGCAAATAATCCAGCAGCAGCGGCCAGAGCAGCTTATGAAGCTGGTAGATACCAAGAAGCCATTGCTAAATATAAGCAAGCGATGAATGAAGAAACAGATAATGTTAAGAAGGCCACTTATATGTTTGGTATTGCATCAATTGAATTCAGAAAACTCAATTTATACAGTCAAGCAAGAAGTACGGCTTATGCTGCTGCTAAACTTAACCCTGGTTGGGGAAGACCATACATGCTAATAGGTGATATGTACGGTAAAACAGCTAGATCATGTGGTGATCACTGGAGTCAAAGATTGGCAATTTTGGCGGCTATCGACAAATATAATTATGCTAAATCCATAGATGGAAGTGTAGCTGGAGAGGCAAATGATAGACTTTCAAGTTATTATAGTTCTTTGCCTGATAAACAAGAAGGATTTATGAGAGGCGTATCAGAAGGACAGAGTGTTTCTGTTGGTTGTTGGATAGGTGAGACTGTAAGAGTTAGATTCAATAATCAATTTTTAGAAAATATAAAAGGGATAATCAATTGATTGTCCCTTTTTTTTTGATTTTTTTGTCAATTAGGGCTTAATTTTATCCATTTTTTAATAAATTTACATCACAAATATTTTTACCATGTCATTACGATTAGTCATTTTAAGTATATTTTTAACCTATATTGCCTGCACGCCAAAAGTCGGAAATGTGGTCAAAACAGAAGAACCAACAAAAACTGATACGATACCTGTCAAGCAAGGACCAGTGAGTCCATGTGCGACTTTTGCTGATTTGTCTGGTTACGACAGAGAACGTGCAGAGACAGCTTTCGTATTGTACAAGGATTTTATGAAAATGAATAAATTTGATGAAGCACTTAAACAATGGAAATTAGCATATAGCTTGGCTCCAGGATCAAATGGTCGGGTAAAATATCATTTTGAAGATGGTGCTAATATTTATAAAAAGCTGTTTGAGAGTGCTACTGATTCCATTCAAAAGCAGCGATATGTAGATACAATCATGATGATTTATGATAAAAAGAAGGAATGTTTTGGTGATGAAGCTTATATAAATGGACTGAAAGGTTTTGATTATTATTACTATTATCCACAGTACACCACAATGGACAATATTTTTGGGCTACTTAAGTCCAATTTTGATGTAAAAGGCAAAAATGCAGACTATTTTGTCATCAATCCTTTTACCAAAATGGTATATGATAGAGTAGTAGATGGCAGAATGAATATAGAAGAAGGTCGAAAATATGCAGATTTGATTTTTAAGGCAATAGAGAATGGAAAGGCTACTTGCAAAGGAAAAGCTTGTGAATCTTGGGATGTCATCGACGAATATGCGCCTGTAAGGTTGGAAGCCCTAGAAGGAATTGATAATTTCTATGATTGTAATTATTACGCAAATAAGTATTATACTTTATATAAACAATTTCCTGATAGTTGTGATATTGTAAATCTGGCTTACGCAAGGCTTTTGAGAGGCAATTGTAGTGCCGATGATACAAGATTGAAAGAAATTAAACAAGTGAAATCTACCAAATGCTATGAAGCACCTCCAGCATTGAGTTGTGCCGCTCAAGGAAATGAAGATTATAATGACGGTCGTTACAATAAGGCCATTGAGTCTTACTTATCATGTGCCGAACAAGCAAATGACAGTGATTCCAAAGCCAAGTATTTGCTTTTAATAGCAAAAATTTATTATCGAGACCTTAAAAACTTCCCAAAATCAAGAAAATATGCCCTAGATGCAGCGAAAGCAAAACCGGGTTGGGGACAGCCATATTTATTAATAGGAAACTTATATGCTTCAAGTGGTCCTTTATGCGGTACAGGAAGAGGCTGGGAAAGTCAGGTGGTTACTTGGCCTGCTATAGATATGTGGTACAAAGCCAAATCTGTAGATAGCAAGGTTGCAAATGAAGCCAATTCTCTTATAAATCGGTATCTACAATATATGCCCAAAAAAGAAGACATTTTCTTTAGAAACCTAAAAGCTGGGGACTCATTTTTTGTACCATGTTGGATACAAGAGGCGACAACAATTAGGACTTCAGATTGATAATTAAAGTAGGTCAAACCAATAAAAATCCAAAGTTTCACAAGGAGAGACTTTGGATTTTTTGTTTAATGCAGTTTCTGAAAAAATAAATGTTAAATTTGTTGTAATTTTTCTTATCATTATCCCCAAAATAAAGGACACAGCATGACGCAAAAGTTTTTATATGTTTTGACAATGTTTGTAACCATTTTGTTGGTATTATTTCTTAATGGGAATATTCACCTTGGAAAAGATCCATTGCCACCGCTGGGAAAATTCTTGAATCCATTCAACGGAATATGGACATCTGATACACGCAGCGAAATAAAGGATATAACCATAGAAGCAAACGGTCTAAAAGACAAGGTGCAGATCATATATGATGACCGAAGAGTAGCACATATTTATGCCCAAAATATCGAAGATGCCCTATTTGCACAAGGGTATGCTGAAGCCCAAAACAGACTTTTTCAAATGGAATTTCTCGCGATGGCCGCTGCTGGTGAATTGTCATCAATAATAGGGCCCAAAACCATAGAGATCGATCTCGAAAGAAGGCGAAGAGGTATGAAATACGCTGCTGAAAATGCAGTTAAAGGTTGGGAAAAAGCTGATCGTTTTGCATCATCTTTCAGATACGTGGATGGAGTCAATGCATATATCAATAGTCTTAGCCAAGCTGATTTGCCTATGGAATACAAGCTTTTTGATTTCAAACCATCGACTTGGACAGCTTTAAAATCGGCGCTTGTCTTTAAACAAATGTCCTTGGTCCTTGCTGGGAGAAATGATGATATCGAAAATACTAACCTGCTATATTATTTGGGTAAAAAAGATTTCAATCATCTATATCCTGAACACCAAAAAATTGAAAATCCGGTAATTCCTCAAGGCACAAATTTTCAATTTGACAGCCTTCGTGGCAAGCCTTTAGATACTTTGTCACTATATCGCAAACCGATCTCAAATAAATACAATGAAAACAGAAATAAAGGTATTGGAAGTAATTCTTGGGGAATCAGTGGATCCAAAACATCGACAGGTAATCCAATTTTCTGCAATGATCCACATCTGAGTTTAGGATTGCCATCGGTATGGTTTGAAGTACATATTCATACGCCACAATTTAATGCATATGGCGTCTCTTTCCCTGGATTTCCAGGTATTATGATCGGATTTAATGAGCACATTGCTTGGGGCGAAACCAATGTGGGTCAAGATGTAGAAGATGTTTTTGCCATAGAATGGACCAATCCAGAGAAAACAAAATATATGCTTGATGGCAAAGAGAAAGAGGTTACCTATCGAATAGAAGAAGTCAAAGTCAAAGGTGGAACTTCGATTATTGACACGGTAAAATACACACATTGGGGACCAATTTTCAAAGCAACAACCGATAAAAGGACTGACTTGGCACTCAGATGGATCTGCCATGTTGAACCTGACACCGATGAGTTTAATGTATTTATAGATGCTATGGCTTGCAAAAATTATGATGAATACCAAAAGGCCACCAATAAATATATCTCACCTGCTCAAAATTTTGGTTTTGCCGCAAAAGATGGAGACATCGCCATGCGTGTAAATGGTCGTTTCCCTGCAAAGTATGACCAAGATGGTAGATTTGTCGAAAATGGCAATAAATCAGTGAATGGATGGAGCGATTGGATTCCCAAGAATCAAAACCCTCAAATCATCAATCCATCAAGAGGATTTATTGCTTCCGCAAATCAAGTAAGTGCAGACAAGACTTATCCATATTATTTTACAGGAAAATTTGAGCGGTACCGAAATCGAAGCATCAACGACAAGTTGACAAATATGAATGCTATTTCTCCTGAACAAATGCATGAGATGCAACAAGATGCATTTTCTTACAAAGCTTCTGATTATATCAATGTAATAAAAGCGATGGTCAAAAAAGAAGATTTGCCAGCTGGGCATAGAACTATATACGATCAATTGATGGCTTGGGATTTCCAATACAAAGCAAATGCTGAGATGCCAGTACTTTTTGATCTCTTGTATAAGAAACTTGTAGAAAATACGTGGGACGAAATTCAGGTTCTTAAACAAAACAACGATGTTAATTATCCTGAAGCATGGAGATTGCTCGAATTGATACAATCTGAGCCCGATAATAAATATTTTGATAATAAAACCACTGGAAATAAAGAAAATGCCAAAGATATCATCGTCAAGTCTGTCAAAGAATCAATAGAAGATTTTATCAAAAGGAAAAATGATGGAGAACCTATTAAATGGGGCAAATACAAACCTTTACACATTTATCATTTGACAAGATTGCCTGCGTTTTCTGAGATGGATATTGCAGTGGATGGTTGCCCTGATGCGATCAATGCTACTGGATTTTCTTTCGGGCCGAGTTGGAGAATGGTGATAAGCCTTGAAGACAAAGTCAAGGGCAATGCTGTATATCCCGGTGGGCAATCTGGGAATCCTGCGAGCAAATATTATAAAAATATGATCGAAGCATGGAGAAAAGGTGAATATTATTCCTTGAATCTATATGCCAAACCAGAAGATCTCTCCAAAAATAAAACCCAATCTGTCATTCTAAATCCGAAAAAATGAAAATAATTTTATCAATAATATATGTGGTTCTGGGATCACTGATTTGCCAATATTTTTTACCTTGGTGGATTGTTGGCGTTGTTTCCTTTGTGGTGTGTTATATCTTTTTATCTAATAAATGGGCTGCATTCGGTGTCGGAACGTTAGGAGTTTTGGCATTGTGGATTGCGAAAGCATATTTGGCCGATCAAAATTTTGACGTACCAGTTTCTTCATTACTTGCTTCGATGTTTGGACAGATTTCCACTTCAGCTGTTTATTTCTTAACAGGGATTACAGGTGGTTTGATAGGTGGACTTGGTGGCTTTTTAGGTAGCTGGACGAGAGCATTATCTGTACAAAATACAACTCAGAAATGAAAAAGGTCGGTATCACAGGAGGTATTGGATCTGGGAAAACCACCATTTGTCAAATCTTCGAATCATTGGATATTCCTATTTATTATGCGGATATTCAAGCCAAAAAGATCATGTCATCTCATGCTTCTGTCAAGCAACAGATCAAAGCAGTCCTTGGCGACGAATCTTATCATGCCAATGGGAAATTGAACCGGAAGTTTATAGCGTCCAAGATTTTTTCTGATAAGAGTTTGTTGTTAGCGATAAATCAAATCGTCCATCCTGCGGTACAGACTGATGCAGATCGTTGGACTCAGCAAATTAGGGCCGACCTCAATCCACCATATATCATTAGAGAAGCAGCCTTACTGGTAGAAAACGGAAGTTACAAATCACTAGATGTAATAATTGTAGTGACTTGTCCAGAAAATATCCGAATCAAAAGGGTAATGAAGCGGGATAGATTGAGCAATGAAGAAGTAACAAAAAAAATTAAAAGTCAAATGGCTGAATCAGAAAAAGTAAAAGTGGCTGATTACGTGATAGTCAATGATGGCATTAAACCGATTATTCCTCAGGTGTGGGAAATTCATAAAAAAATCAGCAAAATTTAAAGTTATAAAATGAAGATTATAAAAATATTATTTGCATTTTTTGCTATTTGTGCTTTTGTATACGCAATTGGCCCCAGAGTCAAATTTGAATCGCCAAAAATTTTGGATACAGAAGTACAAGCAAACATAACAGATTTGGATAGTTTGATTGCTGCAGGTGAACAAAAAATTGCAGATATTAAACCAAACAATGAAGCAAGAATTGTTTGGGCTGATTCATTGCATCAAAAGACTGAATATGCTGTTGTATATCTGCACGGATTTTCAGCAAGTCAGGAAGAAGGAGCGCCTTTGCATTCGGATTTTGCCAAGCGATATGGGATGAATTTGCTTTTGGCTAGATTGGAAGATCATGGTAGAGTTGATACCAATTCTTTTGTGAATCTTACTCCAGATAACTATCTACAATCTGCAGAGGATGCCCTTGACATTGGGAAAAAATTGGGCAATAAAGTGATCGTAATGTCCTGCTCTACAGGTGGTACACTTTCGGCAATTCTTGCAGCGGCAGGAGATGATATTCATGGTATGATCATGTATTCTCCAAATATTGACATATATGACCCAATGTCCGCAATGTTAATGTACCCATGGGGAAAAAAGATATCAACCTTCGTATTGGATGGTAATTATAACCGAATCGATTATAAACCTGAAGCTCAAAAATATTGGAATTCTATCTATCATACCAATGGCATCTTTGCGGTTAAAGCACTCATTAACGAATTCATGAATCCTGAAACATTCCAGAAAATCAAAGTGCCTGTTTTTTTGGGGTATTACTATAAAGACGAGAATAATCAGGATAAAGTGGTGTCTGTTGCCCGCATGCTTGATTTTTATGATCAAATAGGAACACCTGCAACTAGCAAAAGGAAAATTGCATTTCCCAATGCAGGCAATCACGTGATTTCATCACACATCATGTCAGCCGATATAGACAACATCAGAAATGAAACCTTTCGATTTGCTGAAGAAATTTTGGGTTTAAAGCCTGTTATTTAGGATTTTACTTTTTTACAAACCATGATTGACTAAATTCATCGACCAAGGTATTATTAGTTATCTTAAATTTTAACGTTTTTCCTGAAACTTTGTCCTTTAATATTAAGGCATGATTTTCTTTGGTCCAAGTCATGGTATTAACAATATCACCAACTTTATACTCTGCTGTGCTGTCAGCATTGATCTTCAAGAAGCTTTCACCACCTTCTTCAGGATTCTTACTAATTGGTGCACCATTTATTAAATGTTGATCCATCCACCATTGGTCATCATTATTTCCAGATTGTTCTGCGTGAAATGGATCATCGCTTTTGAAAATTAGATTTCCATCTTTTGAAAATTCAACATATTCGCCTTTGCCCATCAATTGGTAATTGTCGTTTTTGTAACTTATTCCTGATGCAGGATTATCAGTAATGAGATCTATGGTCTCTCCGTTGTATTGGACAGTTGCCGTACCTTTTGCATTGTCAAATGTCATTTCTAACTTCTGTCCATCTTTGTTGACTGCCGTACTTTTGACAATATCACTAGGATTAGATTGTGTTTGTTTGTCTTTACAAGATATCATACCTATAAATACAAACGTTACTAAAGTTAAAATCAAGAACTTATTATTCATTTTATGTGATTTATCATTAATATTATTCTAAAAAATGACCTATGAATGGCCTAATATCAAATCGCAAAATTAGAGATTTTATTGTAATTGCTGTGCATTAAAAAATATAATTAAAAGTGTTTTAAACTATAAAATTGAGAATGCAATATCCCAAACGCAACTTTTTGTCTATTTTACGTCTCAATTCAGATAAATAATCATATCATTGTGTTATAAAAGAATAATATGCTATTAGATATAATCGTCGCTATCGTCGTCTCATTGGGTTTTTATCTGGGATATACCCGTGGATTGATAAAAACCATTTTTGATTCATTGTCTTTGGTGATCGGCATCTTGGCAGCTCTAAAATTGTCACCTATTGTCATAAGCATCTTACAAGAAATTATTAAAACGTCACCTGCTGTTTCATTCCTTCTAGGCGTGGTTATTACCTTCATTGGAGTGATGGCGCTCATCAGATTTGTTGGTAAAAAGTTGGAAGATATGCTCGAAGCTGTCAACATCAATTTTGTCAATAAAATAGCTGGTGGGGCAGTACAAGGACTGTTTTTTGCCTATATATTAAGTCTGGCCATTTGGTTGGTCAATAGTCTTAATGTACTCAAACCAGAAGTGAAAGCTGCGTCTATCACATATTCCTTATTGGAGCCGCTACCCGAAAAAGGGAAAGCCATATTTACATCAATGAAGCCAATTTTCAAAGGATTTTGGGACAAAACAGTAGAAGCAATGGATGGAATTAAAGGCGAGAACAAGACTGAACTTCCACCAACCACACCGCAATAAGCAAATTTTGAAATTTGATTGTTTGGCTGATATTTCAGCAATTTTAAGGTAGAATATCTTATCTTTGCGAAATATTTTACACCCTAAGCTAAATTAATCATGGATTATCGGAATAATATTTTGGAAACCATTGGTAACACACCTATGGTAAAGCTCAATAAAGTTGTAGAAGGCTTGCCTTGTCTTGTATTGGGAAAGATCGAGACATTCAATCCTGGACACTCTACCAAAGACCGTATGGCACTCAAAATGGTGGAAGATGCCGAGAAAGAAGGCCGGATCAAACCGGGTGGTACTTTTATTGAATGTACTTCTGGCAATACAGGCATGGGTATTGCATTGGCTGCAGCCGTCAAAGGATATAAGTGTATATTCACGACGAGTGACAAGCAATCCAAAGAAAAAATGGATATGCTTCGCGCTGTAGGTGCTGAGGTCATCGTATGTCCTACAAATGTCGAGCCTGAAGATCCTAGATCTTATTATTCCGTAGCCGAAAAACTCAGCAAAGAAATTCCCAACTCTGCTTGGCTCAACCAATACGATAATCTATCCAACAGGCAAGCACACTACGAGTCCACTGGTCCTGAAATCTGGCGGCAAACAGATGGTAAAATTACCCATTACGTCGTAGGTGTAGGAACAGGTGGTACGGTATCTGGTGTAGCCAAATATCTTAAAGAGCAAAATCCTGAGGTGAAAGTTTGGGGTATAGATACGTATGGATCTGTTTTCAAAAAATACCACGAAACCGGCATCTTTGACAGGAAAGAAATATATCCTTACATTACTGAAGGTATTGGTGAAGACATCTTACCCAAAAATGTTGATTTCAGCTTGATCGATCATTTCGAAAAGGTGACGGACAAGGATGCTGCACTTGCGGCCCGAAGACTTGCTAAGGAAGAAGGTATCTTGTTGGGTTATAGTGCAGGATCTGCGCTTGCTGGATTGCTTCAAATGAAAGATCAACTTAAATCTACGGATGTGGTGGTTATTTTATTTCATGATCATGGTAGTCGATATATGGGCAAACTATACAATGATGACTGGATGCGTGAGCGTGGATTTCTCGATAGTGAATTGAAAGTCAGAGACTTGATCACCATCAAAAGGGATAAAAAATTTATATCTGTACCATCAACTGAAAGTGTAAAAAATGTATTGAAGTTGATGAAAGATATGGATATCTCGCAGCTACCAGTGATGGAAGGCGACGAGATCAAAGGTTCGATTACGGAAAGTACAATATTGGAATTTATCCTCAATAATCCATTGCAAAACAGCGAAAAACATGTTGCCGAAATAATGGCACAGCCATTCCCAATCGTAGGAGTTGACCTTGCAGTCAAGGATTTGAATAAATATATTTCGAAAAACGTACCTGCTGTTATCGCCAAAGATTTGTCAGGTGATCTGATCATCTTGACCCAATACGATATCATTCAGGCGCTGTAATAATATTTGTTGTAGCAGAAATTAATTTTGTATTTAGGAATGGGACTTTACAAATTTTAAGATGTAATAGTCATTTACAGTAGCTTCATTATTAAGTTGAAAACCATTTTTTGTAAGCTGTTTTATTATTTTAGATTTTGATATAGCTTCTGGACAAATTTTTTTTATTGACTCCATTATATAGAGTGCTCCGTCATCATTCAAATTGTTTCTAATAGATTTTAACATAGATTTATAGTTGGAAAAATGGTGATAAGTGCGTCGTAATATAATTTTATCTAAATTTGAAGCAGGAATGTTTGTATCTGTATCACTACCGAAAGAAAACCGAATGCCAATAGTGTCTTTGATATTAAATTGTTGTATATTTTCTTTACATACTTGCATATTTGTTGAGTCTATCTCATTGACGTAAAGTACTTTAGGATTTATTATTGTGTGTACAACAGCTGAAAAAATTCCTTCCCCAGCACCAATTTCTGCTATTTGGTCAGTTTGTTTAATATTGTAAAATGACAACTCTTCAAGGAACGCAACATTTTTTTTGATTTTAAATGGATATTTCGGTTCCAATACCCCAAACTTTACTAATTCCATCAACACATTATTGTAAGCCAAGATACTATCAATTTCATTAATGTAAGGGTATCTCTCCAACAATGTACTTAAGCATGAAAATACTGCTAAATTTGGTTTTGCTTTTGAAATTTTTAATTCCGAATCAGATGGATATATTATTTCAAGGACTTCAGGACATTGAATAGAATCTAGAAAAGTGTAAAGTAAATGTAGTTCAGCTAAGTTTATCTTGTCTTTTTCTATAATGTGACTTCTTAATTCTGAAAGTGCTTTTATGTATTTCTGATTTTGTATCTGATTTTGAGATATGGCAAAATTCAAAACCCCAAAAAGAAAAAAAGTTAATAGTACTTTTTGCATTT
>CALFYH010000340.1 GCA_937952155.1 uncultured Saprospiraceae bacterium | reverse complement strand
CTTTAACTTTTCCAGTTTTATTACTTGGTCGGCCATTGTTACACTGATTATATCGATTTGGTTGAGTTATGAATCGCAAGGCATTGGTGTCAAATTTTTGAAAGAATTTTTCTACTATCAGGTTCGCTTGTTTACTACAGCTGATGCCGGTCATGCCGGACCGATTTACTACCACTTTGTGATATTGCTTTTGGGGTGCTTTCCTGCCAGTATTTTACTTTGGGGGGCAATGAAAAAAAACAACGAAGACACTATACATCAATTACTATTAAAGCGATGGATGTTAGCACTACTAAGTGTAGTACTTATTCTTTTTTCTATTACCTTGTATTTTTTAATACGAAAATATATAATAAAATAAACAAATTTGTACAAAATCATAGCAAATACTTCAAATATGTTTTTTTATAAATCATAATTTGCTTAAAATAACCAATTTATAAATTACATTTTACTATACTTTATATTATGCAATATTGACATTTGAAATATATTGGTTATTCGTTATTTTAGGATCAAATTTTGAATTGGATAAAATTAAGTGTATGTTCGTCCATCATTTCGGATTTAAGGAATGTTTCTAGAATATGTACATCCAAAATAGGCAATATCATTTACTTACAATTGCTGTTAGTGTTTCATTTACAATCATAATGACATGGTGTGTTTCAGCTCATATTTTCTTTTGGGATACAGTACAGCTTGGTGCAAAACATGGCATACATTTTTATGAAACCAGATTTGCGGAAATCTTGCTTCCTGACAATTTTGATAGTGGTCATTTACCCATTTTCGGTATGTACCTAGCTTTCACATGGATGATTTTTGGTAAAAGCCTTTTTGTTAGTCATTTTGCCATGCTTCCATTTTTGATTGGAATTATATTTCAGGCTTATTTTCTGATTAAAAAGTATGTACCTGAAAAAGATGTCCCATATGCGTTGGTTCTTTTCCTTATTCAACCTACATTACTCGGTCAATCAATTTTAATCTCTCCAGATATTCCATTGGTTTTTTTCTTTTTATTGGCATTAAATGGAGTATTGAGTAATCGACGGATTTTACTCTTATTGGGTATTGCAGGTTTGTTTCTAATAAGCATGCGTGGCGCAATGCTATCTTTTGGAATATTGCTCCTTGACTTATATTTTAATTTTAAGCAATTTAAAAGTAGATACTTTATTACGTTGTCTAAAATGTCTTTGTCATATCTTCCTGGATTTATTCTCTTCGGTTTATATAATTATTATCATTACCTGAATAAAGGTTGGATTGGCTATCATGATGACTCACCTTGGGCTGGGTCATTCCAGCATGTTGATATTTTTGGTTTTTTGAGAAATATAGTGATTTTAGGTTGGCGATTGTTGGATTTCGGCAATATTTTTTTGTGGATAACTGGTTTATGGTTGTTTTACAAATATTTTGCAACGTTGACTAAGGACAAGAGATTTATAAATCTAGTAATCGTTTTTTTTGTCATTTTGGGATGTTTGTCAGTTAGTTTTTTATCCTATAACGGTTTGAATGCCCATCGATACATTTTACCAGTTTATTTGACATTTTCACTTTTAGTAGTATTTATGTTATTTAATTCACCCGTTGTTGGCAAATCAAAAATTTTCATACTTATTTGCATTGGATTACTAAGTGGACATTTGTGGATTTATCCAAAGCCGATATCACAAGGTTGGGATGCAAGTCTTGCACATTTCCCTTATTACGAACTAAGAGATAAAATATTGCAAGATTTGAAGGCCCAAAATATTGGTATTGAAGAAGTGGCTTGTGTATTTCCTAATCAAAGTGAAATGCGGTATATGGATTTGACTGGATCAAAATTAAAACATACACCATTTGATCATAATACGAGCAAGTACGTACTATATTCCAATGTTTTTAATGATTTTTCAGATGAAGACACCCAAATTTTGACCGAAAAATTTAAGGTTTTGAATCATCATGAAAAGTTTGGAGTATTTATGACTTTATACAAAAAAAAGTAAATCAATTGCCTCCAGTGTTAATATTGCTAAGTAAAATTGACCAATTTATGGAAAATAAATAGCTTTTTTAAAAATATCACATCATTATGTGACAAGCTCATTGAAGGTCTTCGTCTATATATAGTTATTTTTGCAACAAATAATACAACGATAATGAGTAACTTGATCAGAGTGGCGATCTATGAAGACAATGCAGGCTTGCGTGAAATTTTGGCTTCTATCATCAGAGATTCAGATGAATTTGAGCTATCAGGTGAGTTTGCTCATTGTTTGGATGTAGTACGAAATACCAAGGCTTTTTCACCAGATGTCATCATTATGGATATAGACATGCCAGGTCGAAGTGGCATCGAAGGTGTAAAGGAATTAAAAGCTGTTTTTCCTGAAGTTGAAGTAATAATGAATACAGTTTTCGATGATGATGACAGGATATTTAACGCACTGAAAGCTGGAGCCACAGGATATTTATTGAAAAAAAATTCTTTAGCCAATCTACTAACTGCCATAAAGGATGTGAAAAACGGTGGTGCGCCTATAAGTCCGTCAATAGCACGTAAGGTATTACAAATGCCTTTTGCAACTGGCAAAGGAACAGATGAGCAATATAACTTGACTGAAAGAGAGATTGAAATCTTAAAACTTCTTTCTAAAGGATTAAGCTATAAAATGGTAGCCAATGATATAAATATTAGTTTGGATACAGTACGCACGTATGTAAAACGAATATATGAAAAATTACACGTACATTCTGTAACAGAAGCTGTCCATAAAGTGTTTATTGAGAATAAACAATAAATTTAACCCTTGATTTAATCAAAAGCCATGTAATATTAATTTTGATAAATAAAAACCTTCATATTATTTTGGTTTTACAGTGTGTTGTTTTTTTGTTTATCAAAACAGCATTTGGGCAAGATGTGACGAAACAGATCATTTTTGATCATTACGGAGTGACTCAAGGTTTTTCTGCATCACAAGTTTTATGCATTAAGAAAGCTAGGAACGGATTACTATGGATCGGAACAGAACAAGGATTGGTGCGATTTGATGGTCACAGCTTCAAAACTTACAGATCAAATCCATTTGACTCGACCACGATATCTTCCAATTATTTAAAACAAATCGAAGAAGACAGGTATGGTAGACTATGGGTAACTCCTATTCCAAATTTAGATGTCTATAACACCAAAACAGGCACGTTCAAGAGGATAAATAAAGTCCCACATGAATCGGATAGTATCAAGATGGTTGTACTAGCTTTAAAGTACGACTCTAGTAGAGATGTGATGTGGATAGGAACAAATCTTGGTTTATTTTTTTCACAAGGCAAGGAGATAAACTTACAAAAAGTAGTAATACCCGAAAAAAATGTAAAAACAGGCATACGAAGTATTGAGATCGAAAAAAATGGGATTATTTGGCTGACTGCATTAGATGGACTTTGGAGATATGATCCAGAACAATGTACTGTAAGGAATTTCCATTTTATAAATTCAAATTTTAATGATGGATTTTTAAATTCTTATATGGATGAAAAGCATCAAACTATTTGGATAGGCAGTTGGCTCTGTGGTTTGTTGAAATATAATATGAAAACCAGTGAGATGAAGAATTACTTCTTTGCAGATAGTGCAAAAATCCAAAACGGGATATTGTCAATTAATCAATCAGGTTTAAAAACTGAAGAAAATATATTGTGGGTGGCAACTACGGATGGTGTGATGTCTTTTGACATAAAAAATGAAAAATTCACAAGTTTTGAATCTAGTGATTATAATGATATCAAAGGCATCCCAGGCGTTGGATATAGCTTCGAATCCACTCAAACAGAAGGATTGTGGATTGGGACAAATAACGGTTTGCATAGGTATGATAAGTATAAACAAAATATAAAATTTACAGAAATACCACTATTAAAAGGACAGAAAGACTGGACATTTAGTGATATATGTTTTGAACCGGGAAGCAAGAGAGATAGCATTATTTGGTTTAATGTCTCTTACAATTCATTCTTTAGATATGATCTTATTCAAAAAAAAGAAGCTCCAATTCCACCAATTTTAAAGCCATATTGTGAAAATACTGGCCCTCATACCTTATATCTGGATTCAGAAGAAACCTTATGGTTCTCGTCAGAAGCTAAAGGTTTGACTGGGTATAATTTGAAGGATAAGAAACTCATTTTACCTAAATGGAAAACTAATCAAGTTATTAAACCCAGAATTTTAAAAATACTAGAAGATGCAGAAAAGAATTTGTGGCTTGGCACCATTGCCGGTATGTACATTTATCATCGTAAAAGCAATGAAATTATAGAGCAAGCAGAAATCCGATCTTTTCTGGAACAAAATAAATTGTCAGAGTTTGCATTCAGATTCACTATAGATCCCAAAGGTTTGGTTTGGATAATTTCTATGCACCAAAGAGGCGAAATTGATGCTATTTATAATATTAATCCAAAGTCTAAAAAGCTGAATCTTTTCACAGGCGATAAATATCCAGCATTACATATTTTAAAGAACTTGGAGGGAATTGAGTTTATAGAAAAAGACAAATTGCTCATAACTTCATATAATGGTTTTTGTGTGGTTGATACACATGATGATGAAGAGCTAAGGTTTGAGCTTTTTGAGACCTATTACGGAACGCCTTTAGGTGTATTCAAAGATATCATCAATGACAATAAAGGAAATGTATGGCTTTCTTGTGATAATGGCATTGCAAGATTTGATCCCAAATCCAAAACTATAACCAGTTTTAACTACACTAATTCGTATGTAGGCATGAATGCAGTACCTGAGTTGGCATTTTCAGAGAAGACAAAAACACTCTATATTTCGCAATTTCTAGGGCTAAATACAATCCAAGTTGAAGAACTTTTGGTTTCCAAGCCTAGGGAAATTGTGTTGTCAGATATGAAAATATTGAACTATCAAATAGACACATTGCCAAATTCAGGTCAAACAATACAATTGGACTATGATCAAAATAACATCGAGTTACAATTTACAAATCTTAGCTTCACAAATTCGCAAAATAATGAGTACCAGTATTATATAAATAGCTTGGAAAATGGTTGGATATCGATGTCAAATAATATTTTAAAATTTGACAATATGGGTTATGGCAGTTATTTATTAAAAGTACGGTCAGAAAATTGTTTTGGTATTATGAGTCCTATGGAGTTTTCACTACAAATTATTATTGAACCACCTTTTTGGCGTACATGGTGGTTCAATAGTTTGATAATTGCTTGTATTTCATTTATTATTTATAGTTTTTTCAAATACAGAGATATACAAAGAGACAAAGTGGAGAAACTCAGACATGCCATAGCACGTGATTTGCATGATGATATGGGAAGTACATTATCACACATAAGGATGATGAGCGAAAGGGAATCTATGAGAAAAGATGCAAATCAATCATTTAAGACTATAGCAGATAAAACAGCAGAAGTAATGAACAATATGACAGAAATTATATGGAGTATCAATCCAAAAAATGACAACCTGAAAAATATTCTTGGCAGAATTCAAGAGTTTGCCATAGATACTTTGGAGCCATTGGGCATTGAAGTTAACTTCGAAATCGATACTGTACCAGAAAATATTAAAATGAATCTGGAAGAAAGACGTCATTTTTTCATGATTTTCAAAGAAGCGATAAATAATGCCGCCAAATATAGTAAAGCTAATAATGTAAATTTCACATTTCATAACGAAAAAAATACAATGGTAATAGTTTTTGATGACAACGGTATTGGTTTCGACCCAATGCTTATTACCAGAGGAAATGGCCTAAAAAATATGGCCAATAGAGCAAAATTATTGAATGGAACTTTCAATATTCAAACTAATCAAGAAAAAACAGTAATAACTTTGATCCTCTCGAAATAAGGTGAGCCCATTCATTTGATTGGTCTATTTTTTACTGAGAAAAATGAAGACAAATATTATTTATTTTAGAATTTATCATGGTTTCCCTTCAATTTTTCAATAATTTTTACAAAAAAATCATTTTTTTAAGTTAAAATATGGTTAAATTCCATATATTTACGAAACATTAACAAATAGTGCTCGTCAATATGCTGTTTGTTTAATGCCCCACATTCCATTTTGGTTTTCCCGTATTGCTCGTTATTGTAACCATTATTTCTTAAACTTAAATTTTCTGAAAATGAAACATTTTTTTACATTACTATTATGGTATGTTAGTATGCAAGTCTATGGTCAGTTTGATCCATTGACGGCAACACCTATTCAATGTGGAACGGAATTATTTAGCACAACGTCTGTAGGTTGCTACAATGTTGTATCAGCTGGGTACTGCGGCTCTAATTATAACCAATATACGGGCCCTGAAAAACTTTACAAGTTTACGATTACAACACCACAGAACGTAAGCATCAAAATGGCTGGTATGACAGCAGATCTAGATATGTTTTTGCTTAGATCCACATCGCCAGCTGACTGTATTGCTGAGAGTTCCTTGCCATTTACTTCAGGATATGAATACATAGGTGCATATTTGGAAGCAGGATCTTACTTTCTTGTTATTGACGGTTGGAGCAATGCAGTATCTGATTATAAGTTAGCATTAAATTGCACTCCGAGTACAGGTGTGCCACTTTGTAATTTTGCTGAAAGCCTTTCTTGTGGACAAACCCTTACTGGAGATACGAAATCTGGTATCAACCAAATACAAGGGCCATATTGCAATCAATTTTGCAATTATGGTGGGAATGAAAAAATATTTAAAATTGATGTTCCATTTAAGACAATCGTGAATTTGTCTGCAACAGGTTTTGTTGCTGATTTAGATATGTTTTTGCTGAGTGCATGTGACAGAAATGCTTGTATTGCATATAGTGGAAAATCAGGAGTGAATAGTGAAAATATAAGTGTAACTTTGAATCAAGGCATTTATTATATCGTCCTTGATGGATATGTAAATAGTCCGTCTTCTTATTCGATAACCTATACTTGTCAACAGAATACAACGCCTTTGAACTGCAACGATGCCATTGTGACCAATTATTCGGGAGATGGAAGTAATTTACGGTTCAATTATATCTTTACAGCTCCACAAGGATACACATTTCTAAGGTGGAAATACAACACCACAATCTTATCCACATCATCCAATGTTCATCTGCTATTTAATGCATCAGGTAATTATAATATTTGTGCTGAATACCTAGAAGTAGCTACAGGTCAGGTAAAATCTTGTTGTAAATTAGCATGTATCACTTTACCTACCAGTTGCGAAAATACCATTCAATACGCTTATGTTAATGGTGTTTTTAAGTTGTCACTGGCAGGTGTTGCATCTAATTACCAAAACATAAATTGGAGAAATGATACCGATGGCACGGCTTTGGATCCGAACAATGTTCCAGCCAGTTGCCGCAATATCTGGGTGACTGTCACCTACTTCAATACTTCCACCAATTGTTGGTCATTATGTTGTCGGTACATCAACTTCTGTCCACCGTCGAGCTGCCAGGACAATATAAGCTATCAATATAGCTCTACAACTAATAGTTTTCAGTTCACATTTAATGCGCCTTATGCTACAAATGTAACTTGGAAAATTGATGATACCAATACGATTCTACCTTATGGTATTTATTCGCTTCCGCAAGGATTCCAATGTGGTGATAAAAATATCTCGGTTTACTATTTTGATACAGTATCGAGATGTTGGAGAGTATGTTGCAAAAAAGTGTATATATGTCCACCTGTAAGTTGCGATCAATCGATCAGTATGGCTTATTCGCCTTCTCAGAATGCCTTTCAGTTTTCAATGAATCTCCCAGGAAATCAAAGTCTTTTTTGGAAAATAGAAGAAACCAATACCTATTTGCCTAATGGGCTATTTGTGTTACCTTCAGGATGGACATGTCAAGAAAGGACAGTGTCTGCTTATTATTTTGATCCACAGATCCAATGTTATCGGGTGTGTTGCAAAAAAGTGGTCATCTGTCCTCCACAACAATGTACTGGAAATATCGAATTTGCATATTTACCTGCTGGCCAATTCAAATTTACTTTAAACTCTGCAAATGCCCAAAACGTAGTTTGGAAATTTGATGCTACTGGTACAATTATTCCAAATGGTTTATTCACTATTCCTTCAGGATGGACATGTCAAGAGCGATCAGTATCTGCTTACTATTATGATCCAGCGATATCTGCTTGGAGAATTTGTAGTAAAAACATCTTACTTTGTCCACCTACATCATGCGAAGACAATATCCAATACACCTATAATGGAGTCACAAATAGTTTCCATTTTACTTTGTCGGGATATAGTAATGTGATTTGGAAATTTGATGATACTGGTCAATACATCCCTAATGGAATATTTACAATACCTGCAGGTTGGGGCTGTCAAGATAGAGTCATTTCTGTGTATTATTTAGATCCTGTTACTCAATGTTATAGGGCTTGTTGCAAAAAAGTAAGTCTCTGCCCACCTACATCATGCCAAAATGCGATTTCCCATCATTATTCGCCAGATGGAAATACACTTTATTTAAATTATAATGGAAATGCATCTCAGATATTGCAGTGGTTGGTAGAAGAATCAGGTCAAACATTGGGTGCTACACAAAGTATAAGCTATCCAGTAGGTACTTCTTGTCATACCAAAACATTCAGCATCCAATATAAGGAAAATGGAGTTTGGAAAATGTGTTGCAAAAAAATCAATGTTTGTAATCCTAATTCTTGTAATTCAACCATTACCTTAACAAACAACGCTACAAGTGTTCAAGCTTCGGTACCAACAAATTTGCAAAATGTCATCTGGTTTGCACCAAATACAAATACACAAATTGGTTCTGGAAATGTATTAAACATTCCTTTGGTCAATCAACAAATCAATACTCTGGTTGGTGTGCAATTCTACAATCCAGCCATTGGAGCGTATGATGCATGTTACAAAAATGTAGTAGTCTCTTGTCCTTTGCCTACTGCATCATTTACAGCAGATGTTTCAGGAAACCAAGTGACATTGACAAATACTTCGATAGGTGCAACTTCATATAGCTGGTATATTAGCAATGGTACTTTTACACCCGATTGCAACAATGGCACTACACATCCAACGGTTATTTTTACTTCAGGAACACATGAAATTTGCCTTACTGCTACCAACAGTTGTGGAAGTAATACACTTTGTAAGAATGTGGTCATTCATACGGGATATGATTGCTCATTCCAGATACCAAGTGATATCTGTGGTCGTGCTGGAGATGAGTTGTTGATTCCTGTTCGCGTCCAAAAGTTTAATGATGTCTTGACTTTCAATTTTACTATCAGATCCACCAATCCGGGTAGTTTGGAGTTCTTGAATATAGAACAATATAATCCTGTAATCGAAAACGGATCAAATCATTATCTTGCTGCTGACCATGTGAGATTCTTCTGGTCCAATGCCAATGCCAAAACACTTCCTGATAACACGGTGCTTTTTTATATCAGATGTAAATTTAGCCAAACTGTGACGAGCAATGTGGATATCCATTTTTCTAATGATCCTGTCAAAGCAGAAGCCTATGGCGGCAATCTCCAGAAACTCAACCTTGAACTTATCAATGGTTCCGCCTGCTTGAATACAAATCCTTTAACTTATTCTGTTTTGGGTCAAGTAATGACACATACCGTTTTAAGACCAATGGCTAATACTAATGTGATTCTTAACGCTCCAGCCAATACGACGACTATGACTAATAGTACTGGAAATTATTCTTTTGGTAGCGTAAATGCAGGTAGTAATGTCGTCATCAATCCTACATCCAATGTACCGCATAATGCAGGTGTCAATGCCTTGGATATTGTAAGGCTCCAGAGACATCTTTTATTCATTGATTTACTGACTTCGCCTTATAAAATTATTGCCGCTGATGTTAATAATGATAAGGTAGTCAATGCCTTGGATGTAGTGTCTATGCAACGCATGCAACTCCAACTTATAAGTGAGTTTCCCAATAATACATCACATCGGTTCGTTCCTATGAGTCATGTCTTTACTGGAGATCCTTTGGTAAGTAATTTTCCTGAAGAGATTACGATTCCAAATCTTAATAGCGATATCACGAATGCCGACTTTTATGGTATCAAAATTGGGGATTTGGATGACAGTTACCAGCCATCCACAAATATTGGCAATAAGTTAACATCAAGCGACACTGTATCTGTAATGCTAAATCGGGTCTATTCGCTCAAAAATAGTGTTGTTAAAGTGCCTGTCACCGTTAGAAATTTCAAAAATATGGCAGCGCTGGAAGGTACCATTCATTGGGATACAACTCAACTACAGTTTGTAAAAGTTGGTGATTTTGCACTTTCTGGGATGGATGATGAAAATTTTGCAACACCGACACATCTAGGTAAAGATATTCTTACTTTCAGTTGGACGACAGGAAATCTTGCAGGTATTTCGAAAGATGAAGATGCTGTTATTTTCAATTTGTATTTCAATTCATTGGTTGATGAAGGTCAGACTGCAAGTATAACATTTATGCAACAACCATTGCCTATGTTTGCTGCAAATGCTAGTCTCGAATTAGTCTATGTACATGCTGTAAATGCAGATGTAAAAGTTATTGCACCTATGGAAGTGTTAAGTGATGTACAACAACCATTGTGTTCTAATAGCAATGATGGATCAATAGCATTAAATGTCAAAGGTGGCACTGGACAATATCAGATTTTGTGGTCAGATGCAAATTTGAGTGGTTACAGTCAGACTCAGCTGAGTGAAGGTCAATACAAATACACGATCACAGATGTTTTGGCGTCCATTGAAGTTATTGATAGTGTCACCATCAAGCAGCCACTACCATTAGAAGTGACTCATTCGATTACCAATGACAATACTGGTGGATATACCATCCTCCTAGATGTGAAAGGTGGTACAGCGCCATATACATTCTACCAAGATAATCTGGTTATTGCAGAAGAATTTCAGGTTACAGAACCAGGTGTTTATTCCATAATCATCTTTGATGCCAATAATTGTTCTGTAAAGCATACGATCGAGATTAATACAGTTAAGACTGAAGATTTCAATGATGGACAATTTATCACCATTTATCCGGTACCGGCTGGTGACCTGATCTTTGTAAAAAGTAGTGAAATGGGTCTCATCGGCACTGCTTATGAGATAATATCTGAAGATGGTCGATTATTGAATCAAGGAACAATCCAAGGACAATCAATAGATGTAAGACATTTGGTAGATGGCATGTATTTTATGCGTTTTAAAACGAATAAAGCTCACATCATCAAAAAATTTGTAATAATTAAATAACGGAAAGGGGCGAAAGCCCTTTTCTTTTTTATTGCATATCTGATTATTAATAAAGGACAGTTTATTTAATTTTTGGAACTAAGGAGCTTTTTTATGATTACAATTTGTCCCAAGTGGTAGTAGCTATGTTCTAGTAAGCCCATTAAATTTCGTAAATATGTGCCATATTTCTCGTCAGTAAATGGGTCGTTTAGTTGTGATGGCGGCATTTGTTCTACAAGTTTTACAAAATACTCCGCGTTTCTATAGATATTATGGCGCATTGTGTCCCATTCTTCTTGAGAAGCTAAAGGCGTCATATCAAAACTATATTTATCTTTAATATCCAAGCTTCCTCCTTTAAATACATTTATCAATCCTTCTAAGTAATAGTTGAGGTGAAAGGCCAAAAGGGCAATTGTATTTAGCGATTCGTACTTGGCATTAGCCATATTGAAATCCACATCATCAAGTTGTGCCTTCAGGTTGAGATTGGTTCCGACCCATTGACCTGTAAGGAACAAATCTTTGATTTGTTTTGCCAATTGTTCATTGAGTGTCATTGTTTATACTTTAAATTATTGTAAACATTGAACAAAATTACAAAAATGGTCTAAATTGGAAAATTAATTTTCGAATTTTATGATATTTGGATATTGGAAGCCAAATGAAATTGGGTGATAATGAATCACAATCTATGAAGCTCTTCATAGTGATAATTTCCAAAATTTCTAACCAATTTATGAAAATTACCTATGAAATTCATCAAAAAATAGCGTAAATTACCTATGAAATACAACATTTATTTATAAAATATACCTATGAAATTGTAATAATTTGTATTTTTGTCGAATAAATATTGAATTATTATGTTGATAGACAGAGAATTGAATAACTTTCTAGAAAGATGGAAAAAATCACCTTCCAGATTGCCCTTAATTTTAAGAGGCGCAAGGCAAGTTGGTAAAACAACTTTGGTCAAAGAATTTGGGAAAAACTATACTAATTTTTTATACTTTAATCTTGAAATATATCAAGACAAACAGCTCTTTTCAAACGTAAATAAGGGATTAAAGAATTTACTAGAATTGCTTTTTTTAAGTAGGGAGATTATTTATAATAAAGAATCGGAAACTTTAATTTTCATAGATGAGGTGCAGGAAATTCCAGAAGTAATCGAACAATTGAGGTATTTTTATGAGGAGTTTCCGCAAATCCATGTTATTGTAACAGGCTCATTATTGGAATTTGCACTTAATAGAATTACAAAAGTACCAATTGGTCGTGTTGAATTTGTTACCCTTTATCCATTAAGTTTCAAGGAATTTTTAAAGGCAAACAACAAAGAAATTTTACTTGATGCTATCGAAAAAGTACCCTTCAATGCCAATTTTTCAGACTTAGCTAAAACACAGTTTCACCTTTATACTATGATAGGTGGAATGCCGATGATAGTAAAACAGTATGTGCAAGATCAAAATTTTTTCAGAACTTCAGAACTTTACAATGCTATCATAGAATCTTACAAAGCAGATGTCATTAAATATGCCAAATCAACGAAAGAAGCAATGATTATTAAATCTATTGTTGATATTTTGCCTTATCAGATTGACAATAGAATTAATATGTCTAATATAGGTGGACTTCCGTATAAAGCTTT
This sequence comes from uncultured Saprospiraceae bacterium, assembly GCA_937952155.1. Classification (GTDB taxonomy): domain Bacteria; phylum Bacteroidota; class Bacteroidia; order Chitinophagales; family Saprospiraceae; genus OLB9. The sequence goes on along the minus strand of CALFYH010000340.1, from coordinate 20,318 downwards.
GGAAATCAAAGAGTCACTACAAAAACTTGAATTTGCAGGATGGATACATGTCAATTATCCGACAATACAATCGCAAATGCCCATAATTCCAGATTTAAAGAAAAGGCCTAGACTTCATTTTTTGGATATTGGTTTGTTAAATTATCAGCTTGGTATTCATAATGAATATCTCAAAGTTGAAAACCTACATCAGCTTTCAAAAGGCAAACTCATACAACAAGTAGTCAATCAGGAATTGATCACATTAGATTATTTGAACACAAAAAAACATACATTCTGGGTAAGAGAAGAAAAAGGAACTACTTCTGAAGTAGATATAGTTTATCCTTTCAAACAATTCTTGGTTCCTATAGAAATAAAATCAGGCGCAAGTGGCACGCTTAGATCATTACATGAATTTATGGATCGATGTGAACACAATTTTGCAGTTAGAATATATTCCGGTCCATTGGCACTTGATCATTTGACAACAAGAAAAGGGAAAAAATATTCTTTATTGAATTTGCCATACTTTCTGACTGCTGAGATTGATAGATATTTGACTTGGTTAGATACAACAGACGAGTATATTGGAAATAAATAATACATCCACTTTCTCCTTTTTTAATACCTTTGTAAACTCAATAACAATATCATGGCGACCATTATCACTGCCAAAAATGTCCAAGAATGTATTAGAGAATTAAACACAATCGCTACATCAGAAATCAAATCTGATGACCTATCGCTTGGATTATATGCGACGGATGCATCTTTGTACCAAATCCATCCTTTGGCTATAGCCATTCCATCATGTGAAGCTGACTTGATCAAAATCATTCACATTGCCAATAAGTACAATGTTCCAGTGCTTCCTCGTGGCAGTGCGACGAGTCTTGCTGGCCAAACAACCAATCAAGCATTAGTAATAGATTTTACAAAATACTTTGATAAGATACTGGATATCAATGCAAAAGAACGATATGCCATCGTTCATCCTGGTGTAGTGCGAGATCAACTCAATGCTGCCGTCAAAGATCTTGGACTACATTTTGCTCCAGATCCTGCAACTACCAGTAGAGCAACTATTGGCGGTATGATAGCCAATAATTCATCAGGGACCAAAAGTATCAAATATGGCAAAACCATAGACCATGTGCTAGGTTTGAAAGTATTGTTGATGGATGGCACTATCCTGGAATTGGGAGAAATGTCACCAGATCAATACGAAGCCAAATGCCAACAAACAGATCGTGAAGGTGAGATTTATCGTTCGTTTAGAAAGATCATTTTTGAACATTCTACAGCCATAGAAGCCGCTTATCCAAAGGTTATGCGCCGCGTCAATGGTTATCCATTAGATGAGTTTGTCCATACAAATAGATGGAATTTAGCCAAAATATTTGCGGGATCTGAAGGAAGTCTTGGTATCATCTTGCAAGCAAAGGTTAATCTCGAGCCTATCCCAAAATATAAAGCAGCTTTCACAGTGCATTATGATGATCGTATGGCTGCAATCAGAGAAGTAAATAAAATGATTGCCTTTGACCCTGCGGCTATAGAGATGCTGGACTTCAATGTATTCGAGCAAAGTGTCAAAAACAATATAACCAAAAGTCTGCATCAAAGACTCATCACTGGAGCGCCACAAGCAACACTTTCGGTAGAGTTTTTTTGTTTGTCACAAGACGAATTAGACCAAAGAATTGCAGCCTTCGCTGATTGGCTCAAAAACAATAGTGCAGCTTATGCATATCCCATTCTTAGGACAGCTGCAGAATTGGATGATTCATGGGCTTTGCGCAAAAATGGATTGGGACTTCTCATGGGTGATCCTGCAGGCCGTAAACCAATTCCATTTATCGAAGATCAGGCGATCCCACTCGAACATTTGGCCGATTATATACAAGAAGTACTGGATCTTTGTAAGAAATACGGTGTCGAAACCATCTTATACGCACATGCGAGCGTCGGTGTACTGCATGTAAGACCTTCATTAGATATGACGTCGCAATCAGACATAGATCTTATGAAAATAATTTCCGATGATGTTTTTCACCTTGTCAAAAAATACAAAGGCGCTTGGTCTGGTGAACATGGAGACGGACGTAACAGAGGACCAAGGCTAATAGATTTTTTTGGCGATGAAGTGTACCAATGTCTTAAAGATGTGAAGACCATATTTGATCCAAAATATCTACTTAATCCGGGCGTAATAATCGATGTTCCACCTATGGATCAGCATCTAAGGTATGGCGCCGATTATAGTGATAATACCTACGATTTTGTCTATAAATACAGAAAAGACCATTCATTTGGTGCCTTGGTGCACAATTGTTCAGGCGTAGGCGCTTGCCGCAATCATGTAGGTGGTACTATGTGTCCAAGTTTTAAAGCTACTAGCAATGAAGCCGACAGCACACGTGGTCGTGCCAATGCATTGAGATTGGCTATCTCAGGGCAATTGGGGTTTGATGGATTGACAGACCCAAAAGTTTTGGATACACTTGACTTGTGTCTCTCTTGCAAAGCTTGTAAATCCGAATGCCCATCTAATGTCGATATGGCCAAACTCAAAAGTGAAGTTCTTCAAAAAAAATATGACGAAGGCAAGATCACTTTGCGTGAAAAAGCCATCAATGCCAATGTAGATTTGGTTTCAAAAATTGCTGGTTGGAAGGCGCCATTTATCAATTTTGTACAAGGAACTTCTATTTTCAAATATGTAGCAGAAAAAATCCTGAAAGTAGATCGTCGACGTACTTTACCATCATATACAACTGAAACCTTGGAATCTTGGTATAAAAAGCACTATAAATCCCAAGGCAATACCCAAAAAGTTGCGCTCTTTGCCGATACCTACATTAATTATCACGAACCACAAGTAGGAAAAGCCGCTCTCAAATTGCTTACAGATTGTGGATATGAAGTTATTTTAGCTTCGGTAGGTTGCTGTCAGCGTCCGAGGATTTCCAATGGATTTCTAAAAGAAGCCAAAGCAGAAGGTACGGCTGTAGCCGAAAGACTTTTGCCTTACATCAAGCAAGGTATGAAAATAGTCGTATGTGAGCCTTCATGTACATCGGCACTAATAGATGATCTTCCTGATCTTATCGAAGATATAAATCTATCCAATGCACTCAAATCGAATGTGATGGCCATTGATGTTTTCCTTGCTGATGCATTGGCTTCCGGACAACTAAAGGGAAAATTTGTAGCAAAAGCTGACCATATCCTATTGCATGGACATTGTCATCAAAAGGCGTCTTTCGGTACTAATGGCATGAAGGACATTTATCAGACTGGTACAACCAAGTGTAATGAGCCTGATAGTGGTTGCTGTGGCATGGCTGGCTCTTTCGGCTACGAAGTCGAACACTATGACGTCTCCAAAAAGATCTCAGAATTGGTTTTAATTCCGGCCATAAAAGCAGTAGGAAATGAAACATTTGTTGTGGCCAATGGCTTCTCTTGCCGACATCAGATCCATGATTTTGCTGGGAAAAAGGCATTTCATTGGGTAGAGAGTGTGGAATTTGTTCGTGAATGATCTTGTGATTGGCATACAAAAATTGTTCAGAAGAAGGGTATCAAATGGATATCCTTAGCAAAACACATCTACTAAATAACTAGGTTTATATTTTGAATCTAATTTATAAGACAATCCGAAAACAATGAAGTTACAAATTAATTGCACAAACTGTAAAAAGCATTTCTTCATTGAAGAAAAGGCAATGGGTAGAAATTATCTAATGGATGAAATTGGAGCGTATTTTGAAAAAAGATGTACTCATTGTAATGTCAAAAAAGAATATCATATCAATCAAGTTGAAGCTCATGAATCGGGATTACCAAAATTGCTTGGAGTCTCAGTAGGTCTCTTGCTTATGATTTTTATTAGGTCTTTGCTTGGAATAAAGGAGCTATTACGAATATTGGTTTGATAGTTGGTTTGGGTATTATTGCTGCGTCATTTTCATCAAGAAACTCATCGGCTGCTAACGCTTTTAATGTTTACAAGATAAAACCAACAACCCAAAAGTAAAATTTAGATTCTATTTTCTATAATTTTCATCTCATGCTAGCTTATATTTAAGGCCAAAAGTACACAATATCTAAATCTTTACCAAAATATGAAGACTGGATAAAGCTAAGACAAATATGGCACAAGTTACAAACTTGCGCCAGCAAAGGGGTCATTTAATGATTTGCTTTGAAAATAGAATTTTGACTTTAAATAGAAAGTATTCTTTTAAAATAAAAATTACTTTAAATTCTTTAATCTCGACTCGATATACCAATTTAGTTGCTCAAAATATTGAACATTTATCTTTTGTTTCATGATACCTGTCAGGATATCTTCGGGTGTCATGCCCAGTTTTTTGGCAGTTTTGATGATGGACTTTTGATTCACATCCATGGTTTTCTTTTGTGTACCAAAGATATCTTGTCCTTCTCCTTCTGAAGTAAAGCGACCATATACAAATTTGCCTTTCGAAGACCAGGCGAGTGAGGCTATTAGCTCATCATCATTATTGTACTCAAAGTATGCGGCTATGCCAAATGCCTTACTGAGTTTATTGAGTACTTCCTGTAGATGTGTCGTATGATGATCATCTTTAGCAAGGTAAGTCTGCATGTCAGGGTAAGCTATGTAGGGCACATTGCACCCAAAGATGATCGTATGACCAGTAAAAGTGGCGATTGCTATGGTTCTTTCTCTTTGCACATCGTCAATGATGGAGGTGATGTCGCCATCTTTTATGTTTGGTTGAATACCAAAGATATTCAGCACTTTGTATACATCATCTGTAGGAATGTAAAACCACCGGCATTGGTCTTCGGTGCTGTCTAACACATGGCTCTGATCCTTTGTGAGTTTGATGCCCCGATTTTCTTCTTTGATGCGAAGGGCTTCGAGGTAGGATTCGGTGATTATTGAATCATATGTTAATAAATTCAAATTCAATTTTTTCGCCATATCAAAAAACAACTTCAATTCCTGATAATTTTCCTTTCCATGAATAGAAGCTGAAATCCACTTAAAATAACTAATACCACTGTAACATCTTTCGTGTAGTTTGGGATTTCTTCGAGCAACAAAATCATCGTAACCCAGAATATATGTAGCATATGTGTCTTTTGGGCCTATGTTTGTCATTTTATTAATTTTCTTATCATCCCATTTTAATACATTTATATAATAATCATATTGTTTAAAATAAGTTTGTTCAACATCTATAAACTGAGGATAATCCTTCATAAAATCAATAAATTCATTGTATGAATAACCAGAGTCTCCTCCTTCCTTTGTATTATGCTCACTATAAGTTTGATGCTTTGAAAACATTAGATCAATTGACATAAATTTGAATTATTTAAAGTGAGAATTCCTTTTCTATTGATGATATAACAACGTTTTTAATATTAGGGTATTGAGATTTAATAGCTGAAATCCAATTACTATATTCTGATAAATCAACATCTTTAACATAAATATGAAGTTCACGAAATTCAGGTAAATTATTGCCATTTTTTGCCCACTTTTTTTGCAAATTATTGAGTTTTTCTAAGTGAGAGGAATATGATGACATCCAGCTAGAGACATTTTTGGTTATTGTTGTTTTCATACTTCATATACCTAACACTTTTTCCATTGAGAAAACTTCTAATTTTATTTTATCAATTCTTGCAGGCGCAAGTCATCCTAAAGCTTGATAAATAGGTAACTTGTGCCTTTACTACTTCTACAGCCATTAATAACTAAACACATAAGCTTCTAGGTCCACGATGATCGAAGTTTGCAACTTCGATCTTATATTTTACCAAAGTTTCAATATATAATCTTATCAACACTATTTCAAATTAGAACTACCAGACTCACGCCTTCCTATGCTCACATACCACCTTATTGCATTTGCCGTATAGGTTTAGTGAGTGATGCGTCACTTCGAACTCCAATATATCGCCCATCATGGCTTTGATTTGCTGGATACGTGGGTCACAAAACTCAAGGACTTCACTACATTCGAGGCAGATTAGATGGTCGTGCTGCTTGAATCCATAAGATTTTTCGTATTGTGCGAGATTTTTACCGAATTGGTGTTTGGTGATGAGATCGCAGCTGACTAGGAGTTCCAAGGTATTATACACCGTAGCTCGGCTCACACGATAGTTTTGATTTTTCATGTGGATATACAGCGCCTCGGCATCAAAATGATCGGTTCGGCGATAAATTTCTTCTAGGATTGCGTATCTTTCTGGAGTTTTGCGCAAAGCAAATTTTTCGAGATGAGTAGAAAAGATGGTTTTTACTTCCGAAACAATTTCTTCCAACTTGTCTGGTGAACTGGTCATATTTGCTTTTTCAATTTACGATTCTGTCTGTTCTTATTACCGAAGAAATGCCTGGAAGCCTCTCCAATGACTGTACAACGAGATTGAGTTGGTCTTTGTTCAATACCACGATGCCTATTCTTCCTTCAAAAAAGCCTTCTCTACCTTCGATACTAAAAGATTTTATATTGATTCCCAGCTTATTGGAAAGCTCATTTGTAAGCATTTGTATGACGCCTGGGCCTGAATCGACACCTGTAACCAACAATTCTACCACAAAATTATTGCTCACACGGCCTTCCCAATCTGCTTTCAAAACTCTATATCCATAATTGGCCAAGATATGTGTAGCATTTGAACACGACGTCCTATGTATTTTTAGCCCATCTTTTGTCGTCAGGTATGCAAAAATATCGTCGCCTTGTACCGGATTGCAGCATGTAGCCAAGGAATATTGATACATATCAGCAGGTTCACCATTGACCAAAATATTGGATCTATTGGTTTTTGAAGGTCGTTGAATTTTCTTTAATTCTTCATCGATAGGTGCAATTTTTGTTTCTTCATCTTCATCTTTTTTGAAAATGATCTTGCCGTTTTCTATCGAGTAATTTTTGATATCACTTATTTTGACATCTTCTTGCGTCAAAGCATAATAAAAGTCCACTCTATTGCGATAACCTAGATGTTTTGCTATCAGATCTACGTTTTCTTCAAAATCCAATTTAAGATTTTTGAGTTTTCGCTCTAAGGCTTCTTTCCCAAATTCACCAATTTTGCGCCGTTCTTCCTTCATAGCAGATCGTATTTTCGACCTAGCTTTGCCGGTGACGACCATTTTTAGCCAATCTTCGTTTGGTTTTTGATTTTTATTGGTGATAACTTGTACTTGGTCTCCATTATTGAGCTTGTAGCCCATCGGCACCAGTTTATTATTTACTTTGATTGCAGCTGCATGATATCCGACATCAGTATGTATTTCGAAGGCAAAATCCAAGGCTGTAGCACCTTTTGGTACAATCCGCATATCACCTTTGGGTGTATAAACATATACTTCTTCGCTAAAGAGATTGGTTTTGAAATCATTGACAAAATCCATGGCATTGGCATGTTTGGCATCCAGGATTTCCCTAATATTGTCCAACCAATTGTCATAAACGTTTTCTTGTTTTTTGATGCCTTTATATTTCCAATGCGCTGCAAATCCTTTTTCAGCTATTTCGTCCATTCTATCCGTACGTATCTGTACTTCCACATATCTACCTTTTGGTCCCACTACCGTAGTATGGAGTGATTCATAACCATTACCTTTAGGTGTTGTGACCCAATCTTTAAGCCTTTCGGGAATAGGTTTGTACACATCTGTGATGATGGAATATATTTGCCAGCAATAACTTTTTTCTTTTTCTATAGGTACATCTATGATGATTCTTACCGCAAAAATGTCGAATATCTCTTCAAAGGTGACATTGTTGTTTTTGATCTTACTGTAAATAGAAGAGATGGCTTTGCTTCGCCCCAATACCCTAAATGGTGCTCCCAAATGCTGTAATTCTTCTTTTAAAGGCTTAATAAACTCTGCGATGTATTCACTTCTTGCTTGATCGGAATCACTCAGTTTATGGCTGATCTCTTGATACATTTCAGGATCTGTGATCTTGAGACATATATCTTGAAACTCGGTCTTGATGTTATACAAACCTAATCTGTGTGCTAAAGGCGTATAAATATATTCAGTTTCTGCTGCGATTTTCAGTTGTTTATGCTTGGGTTGTGCATCGATCGTACGTAAGTTATGTAATCTGTCTGCCATTTTGATCAAAACAACTCTTACATCAACTACAAGGGTACTCAGTACTTTTTTAAAATTTTCGGCTTGTGGACTTTCGACATCATCTGTATTGTAAGTACCATCCAATTTGGTAAGGCCATCGACTATAATTGAAACTTTTGAACCAAATAATCCCGTAATCTCTTGTAATGTCACTGGTGTATCTTCTACTACATCATGCAGCAAAGCACATATAACTGCTGTAGGTCCGAGACCTATTTCTTCAAAACATATTCTTGCAACTTCGATAGGATGGAAAATGTATGGCTCACCAGACTTTCTTCTTTGAAACTTGTGCGCATCTACAGCAAGTTCGTATGCCTTTTCTAACAAATTTCTATCTTCATCTTGGAGACTTCTCTCCATCACTTTCAGCAATGCATCAAATTTGCCTCTAACTTGCTTCAGTTCATCTTCGTTTATTGCGACACCTACGGGCATATTTTTTTAAAGTTCAATTGTATCAAAGATGACAAATATATCGCAATTTTGAATTTATTTTATAAAATTCTTTAAAATTCTTATTTCTAAGCTGCTTTTCCAATAATTGGATGAAATTCTAGCGAAAAAGAATCGATTAAATGTAGTATATTAGTTTTTATTATCAGCTCGAATTCTGTATTATTAAGATTTATAAACTTCGTTTGGATGTATCGAAAATATGATACAAAAAGCCGTTTGCATTCGATGGTTTACGAATGTAGTGGTATATTGTTATGAGATATTTTGATTTAAATACCTTCTTGTGCTTCTATGATCTCAAGAGCTGCTTCTACATCTGATTCATGCACCTTGATTTCGATATTGTCTTCAGTTGGAATGACATTATTTATTTCATCAAATCTAAAGGTTTTTATCCCTGCATTTGATAACGCTGCAATCATTATCTCGCCCATGATATGGTCATGGTAAGTGCGTATGGTAACATAATTTTCTGTTTGCATACTGATGTATTTTATTTTTCTATAACAATCTTTCTCATACAATAAGTTCCATAAAAGTAAAATTATCAAATAATAAAAAAAAATAGTAACTTTATGTCCTAAAGTGTTCAAGATGTCACTGTTTTCAGTTTTTAATATGTCGGATAGATATGCGGAAGTGATCAAAAGATTTCCCGTAGTAATGATATTTGCTGTGTTGACTACCATCAGTTTGCTTTTTATCGACACCTATGAAGATAATTTCCTTCGGTGGTCATTGATTGGCTATATTGGATTTTTGGTTATGCTCGATTGGACCATTTTTAAAGAAGCTTACCAATTGTCTTCCCAAAAATATTGGATAGGAGTTGGCATTTTATCAATTTTGCTTTTTGTATATTATTATTTTATACCTGCGTCTTTTCAATCAGAAATATCTTGTTTCTGGTATTTTACCATAGGATTAAATGTAGTCTTGCATTTCATGTGTGCTGTAATTCCTTTTTTCAAAAATTATACCCAAGAAGCTTTTGTGAATTACAACATCCAAGTATTTCTTTCTTGGATTAAGTCTGCGTTTTATGCCTTGATTACATATTTAGCCTTGTGCCTTGCATTGGTAGCTATGGATCAACTTTTTGATATAAATATTCCTTCAATTTATTATTTGAGGTTATTTATAATGATGACAGGCGTCCTTCAAGTAGCATTTTTTTTATCAGATTTTCCAGATGATTATTATCAAGAAAAGTATGCTGTTGCGCCTATATTTAGAGGATTTACGAGCTACATAGCGATTCCAGTTACATTGATTTATGGGTTAATACTTTTAGCATACATAGTTCGTATCTTTTTGGGTTACGAAATGGTGGAATGGGTATTTGTTTTATGTATTTGGTATTTTGTTATAGGGATTTTGACATGGTTATTTTCTTTATATTTTGAAAAACAAGACGATAATCCATGGATGACATGGTTTCGAAAATGGTTTTTTATTCTTTCTGTTCCAATATTATTATTGCTTTTGATTGCCTTATTTCAACATATTTTTGACAAAGGCATACTGGAAGAGTTCTATATTTCGGCATCAATTGCATCATTTGTATTATTAATCATTTTAATCAAATTCTTACCTTTCAAAAGTGATTTACGTGCTTTTCCATTATTATTAATTTTGATTACCATAATTACTTTTTGGTCAGGGCCGATTTCGATGTGCAATCTTCCAATTACCAACCAAAAGCATCGACTTATTCAGATGATGTCGGAAGCAGGCATGATAAAGGATGGAAATTTGGTTTCAGATTCTATTCGAATAAAAGCTGATGACGAACCTGAGTTTTCAAGAATGGTTTACTTTTTATCTTCACGTGGGGCTTTGGATTTTGTAAAGACGATAGATAAAAACCATCTTTTAAATGAAAGCGATTTGGCAAATTCTTTAATGCAGCGAGTGAGTGGATCACAAGGATTAGAATCTGAAAAAATATTATCTTTCTACAAAAGCAAACATCCTGCGCTGGATATAAATGACTATCAACAAATGCTTCATATTCATCAAATTGGTGAAGTTGGGCTTTCTGATTCTTATGGACTGAGAGATAGAAATTTATTGGTAATTCGGGTAGATAAGAAGCTGGTGTACGAAGGTGATATAGCAAAAATATTATGGGACCAAAGCCAAAAAGATCCCGAAAACTTGGATTTTGAATTAGAAAATGATGATTATTTATTCAAAGTAATTGTAAACAGTGCTGGTGGATCTTTTAGTAATTCGACAGCTAGATTAGATGACTTAACTGGTTTTATCTTAGTAAAGAAAAAATAATTGCTAAATTAGATCATAACTTAGCAATTATTGGTCTAGTAGATTAGATTAAATGGTCAATGCTTACCAAGTAACGCTTGGGTAAGCTCGCTGCATAAATTGCATATCAGCGATGATGAATCCTAAATGCTCACTATGTATGCCAGTTTTACCACCATATTTATGAAAGTATTTTTCTGGCATTGTCAATGTGGATTTTGTAATAATCTGTTGAAATTTGTCAAAGGCATCCATTTTTACAATATCTGAATCAGGGCCAATGCCCAGTCCAAAACAATATTGCTCATAATCGGATAGCTTGAATAATTCATCAAAATAAGGAATCAATTTTTCTAATGCGTCCTGAGCTTTCTGGTGGCTGACTTCGGTACCATCACCGAGTCTGAGTATCCATTCTGACGAAAAATCAAGATGGTAACTTACTTCTTTTAGAGTTTTTTTTGCGACAGAAGCAAGTCGTGACTCATTGCTTTTGGTTAATTCTTCAACAAAATAGTAATGCCAACAATCAAACATAAATTGGCGCATCATGGTTTCTGCCCAGTCTCCATTTGGTTGCTCTACTAAGAGTACATTTTTGAAGGCACGTACATCGCGAAGCATTGGATAGTCGTCTTCTTGTTTACCTTCATTTGCAGCAAGATATTGGTATAGATTTCTCGCTTCGCCTATCAGGTCAAGGGCAATATTCGTCAATGCAATGTCTTGTTCTAAAACAGGTCCATGGCCACACCATTCGCCAAGTCGCTGACCCAAGATCATAGAATTGTCAGCCCACATGAGTAAAAAATCTTTAATTTCTTTTTGCATGATTACATATGTTTTAATGCGTCAGGCAGAACATAAAAAGTAGGATGTCGGTAAATTTTGTCAGATGCAGGATCAAAAAGTGCTTCATTTTCATCCGGATTGGAAGCAGTAATATTTTTGGCTTCTGCAACCCAAATACTAACACCTTCATTTCTTCGGGTATAAACATCGCGCGCATTTTGTATTGCCATTTGTGCATCAGCGGCGTGCAAACTACCTACATGTTTGTGGTTGAGTCCGTTTTTAGAACGGATAAAAATTTCAAAAAGTGGCCAATCTTTCATTATATATTCTTTATTTGGTTAAGGTTAATTGGTACAGGCACAAGGTTTTGTAAAAATTAATCCTGCATTATTCACACTGATAATGTAGCAAATATTGTTTTCATCCTTAAGGATCAATCCATTTGGATTTTGGTCTATAGCGAAATCACCTGTTTGCTGTTGTGTATAACTACTAGGTACTGTGGCAATCGAATTAGCCTTAAGTTCACCAGCTTTACCTATAGACAATCTCCACAAATTATTATTAGGAGATTTTGTGATGATTCCTTTTTGATTAGCTGTTATATTCAGGCTACTATTTACTGTTTTACTGCTGTTAGTAGCTGTGTTTATTAGGGTAGTGGAGATGAGTCCAGTATTACTAATATTTATACGATACTTAGAGCTATTTGGACTAGTCAAAATAGCACCATTCCCGATTGTACTCACATATAAGTCATTATTGGTTTCGATTTGGTTAGCAATAGGGATAATAGATGCAGACTGATTGACTATAGATGATAGTAAAAATAAGTAAGCCGATTGGGAATAAATGCTGTTTTCAGTCACTTCCCAAGAGTTTTGCGGCCACCCTGTATTCCATTCCTTATATGATTTTAATGCTGGCTGATTAGATGGTGGGTTTGTTATGTTACAGAGATTATTGTTTACTGCACTACCACAACTGGAAGGGCAGCATCCATCTAAACTCCAATTTGGATTAGGTCCACCAGGAATAAAACCAGGAGCGGGTCCATAGGTAGAAGTCCTGACATCATCCCAGAGTGCACTACCTTCGGTAAACCATCCATGATAGATGGTATTTACTGATCTGTCTGCGCCTAAAGCTGACATTTTGGTGAGGTAGGTCAGAGCATTGGGGTTTATACCATGCATGTAGTGTATGTAATGACTCATTATTTTTTCAGCAAGCGCATTGTTTGCTGTATTCAAGTTGAAATGGTGATAAACTTGATATAAGTTGCCATGATTACATTTTGTTTGGTTGCTTCCCCAGCCAATATTATTTGGATCCAAATATGCTTTATATGCATCTAGATCATTGGTTTGTGCCGGAAGATTTTGAGCGCTATTTTGCATTGAATTTCTGAAAGCATTTTTTATATTATTTGCGACCGTTGTATTGACACCATTCAAATGACTAAAATGAAGCAGACTCAATTGAATCACATTTTCGAAAGGATAAACAAAAGTCCATTGCATTAAGTGAGATGTATTATAATTGCTTTCCACATAGGTTTTGTACGTATTATCGCCCGTCAAGTTATATAAGTAAACAGCAGCAGTCAGCTTTATCATATCTCTTTCGTAAGTATCTACTTCTTGTTCTCCAGCAGCAAGGTTATTGCTGGCATTATAATAAGTCACTGATGGATTTGCCACTGCCCACTGCCATGCTGTAATAGCCTTGGTTTGCAATAGTGCTGCATACGTTTGTGCTGTAGCGTTATCTATCTTTTTAAATTGTTTGGCAGCAAAGGCAAAGGAGGCAGCCACAGTCAATGATGCTGCTGTGGTTTTGGGACCATAATATCTCGTAAAATTATCGGCAGATGGCGGTGAAGCAGAAGCACTGTTTTGCACACCTACTACACAAAAAACACCACCGTCAATATCTTGCATTTTTATTAACCAATCCAATTCATATTTGATTTCATCAAGTAAGTCAGGAATCTCATTTCCAGACTCAAGTATGTTAAGCGCATCACTTGCCCATGCTTGAGGATTGATTTCATAGGACCAAAGCAAATCGTTGATGGGTTTATAAGCAAAGTTGACATATTTGTTGTAATCACCTGCATCATGCCATCCGCCAGACATATTTTTGTATTGAGTTGGATCATTTGGTGCAGTGATAGATCTACAATTCACGTCTTGGGTATGACATGCAGCATCAGTAAATCCAGTCTGTGCAAAAGGTGCTACTTTGGCTACACCACATCTTTGATAATAAAATGTTTTAAAAGCAGTATTGAGGATATTGTTATAAATATCTTGGTATATAACAAAATCTTCTGATCGGATATCTCCATTATTTCCGTCGGCAATGTGATAAGTGCCTGGCGAATTGAATGTACTAAAATCAAATCTCCATACTCGATCCCCACTTTGTACATGTGTAGCGCCACTTGCCCAAGCTACTGGTGTTCCAGAAAATACGACTTCATAAGTACTTGAATTTTTTACTACTATTGTGGGAGCTGGAGTATAACTATCTGTACTATTGTACCCTGTCTGTGGGTCAGATAGTATGGCAATTTTTTCGTCAGCAGGTCGATAGCCAAATTGGTCGATTTTGATCAAAGGAACATAAAGTTCGTTTAACGCATGATTTACAGCAGTAACGGCATCTATCCTTCCATATCCATAGGTATTGTTCGGAATAGACATTCCTGGTATGCCATTACAAGACTGAGTACTTGTTGTCAGATTTAACGCTGTCTGCTCTATGATATCTTCTATTTTATCTACTTCTCCAGCCAGTTGTGGATTCGCGGAAATAAGCAATGCAACTAAGCCTGCTACGTGAGGCCCAGCCATACTAGTGCCGTTGTAGTTTGCAAAAGTACCATCCTTTATACATGACCTAATATTGACACCAGGTGCAGAAATATTGGGTTTCAGTCTGTTCGATCCATCTACTGTTACTGCGCCTCTACTACTAAATGATGCAATCTCATTAGCGCTATTAGTAGCTCCAACAGAAAAACTACCTGCGAATATAGCAGCTGGATCATCTACTGTTGAGCAATTGGGGCCGCCGTTTCCTGCTGATACTACAATCACACATCCTGCCTTCCTAAGATTATTGAGAGCAGCTTCCATTGTCGCAAAGTTGGTAGAATTACATCCTTCTATTGTAGGGCAGCCCCATGAATTGTTAATCACATGTGGCATTTTTGTAGGATCGCCTGATCCACCACTAACAGGATAAGGTGCCAAAAACCATTCAAAACATTCAACATACGTTGTCAATGTGCCATATCCATTTTCCATATTTCTACAACCTATCCACTTAGCACCAGGCGCTACACCGATTTCGTTGTTATTATTATCAACGCCGCCAACCATTGTACCCATAGTGTGTGTACCATGATTGTCGTCATCACATGGTATCGAACTATTGAAACCACAACTATTTGTACCAGTGCTTTGTGGATTGTCTCCATGGATGGCATCATGCCAGTTGTAATCGTGGTTTGCAGATGTACCATTCCATCCTCGATACTTGCTTTTTATTGTAGGCACTTCCCAAGCATAGCCAGTATCTTGACCACCGATAACTACATTCTGACCAGTGAATCCAAGTGCCCAGACTGACGGCGCACCGATTTGACTGATATTCCAAATGGCAGATCGAACACTACCATCAGATTTATCTCTTTCTGGTTGATCCAATTTTTTAAAATTGCTGTCTTCGATTACTTCACTGACTTCGTCAAAAAGCGAAATTTCTTTTATTTGATTAAGAGTTGCCTCAGCCGCAATCATATTGACTATATAATAGCTGCGATAGGTGATTTGATTAGATTTTAACCAGTGAATCAATGAACCTTGTGTTTCATTTGCTTTTGCTGTCAAGGTATTGTACACAAAGGTGGCTTTGGCATCTTTACCTTTTATATTTTTAACATCCGAAATGTCAGCCTGATCTTTGAAGACAATAACTACTTTCTGCTTATCATTCTCAGGCTTATTTTGAAGTCTGATATCTATCTTATTTACTACCTGAGCTGAACATAATAAGCTGGAAATCAATAAAATGAAAATATTAACCCATTTTAACATATTACAGAAGATTAAGCTACTGATTTTGAATTGTTTTTGATTTGTTGTTTTTCTGCATAAGCGGAGGCCGCTTCTCGTACCCATGCACCTTCTTCATGGGCTTTTATTCTTGCTGCCAGCCGTTCTTTATTACATGGTCCATTACCTGCTAATACTTGATAAAATTCATCCCAATTAATAGCGCCAAAGTCGTAATGGCCCCTTGATTCATTATATTTCAAATCAGGATCTGGAAGTTTAATTCCCAATATTTCTGCTTGAGGTACCGTCATATCTACAAATCGTTGGCGAAGCTCATCATTTGACAATCTTTTGATCTTCCACTTCAATGATTGGGCACTGTTGGGCGATGCATCATCATTGGGACCAAACATCATTAACGAAGGCCACCACCATCTATTGACTGAATCCTGCACCATTTCTTTTTGCTCTGCACTGCCTTGACTCATGGTGTATAAGATATCATATCCTTGTCTTTGGTGGAAGGATTCTTCTTTGCAAATTCTGACCATTGCCCTTGCATATGGACCATATGATGTCCTGCAAAGTGCCACCTGATTCATTATAGCTGCACCATCTACAAGCCATCCTATTGCGCCCATATCTGCCCAGGTTAGTGATGGATAATTGAAAATACTTGAATATTTCGCCTTGCCGGAATGGAGTTGGTCGATGAGTTCGTCTCTACCAATACCCAAGGTCTCTGTAGCAGAATACAGATATAAACCATGGCCACCTTCATCTTGTACCTTGGCAAGGAGCGCAAGTTTACGCTTGAGGCTCGGAGCACGTGTGATCCAATTTCCTTCTGGCAACATACCTACTATTTCGGAATGGGCATGCTGTGAAATTTGCCTAATCAATGTTTTTCTGTACGCATCTGGCATCCAGTCACGGGCTTCTATTTTTTCTTCGTTATCCACCTTTTTTTGGAAAATTTCTTCTAATGAATGTTCCATTTTCTCTATATTTTGCTTTATTATGTAAATATCACTTTTCAGTAAGTGCCTTTATAATGAATTTTGTCAATTCTGTTTCTAATGATTCTTTATTATATTTTTTGATGGCAACATATGACCAACTTAACATTTTGATGATAATATTAAACGCAATATCTTCATTTTCAAAACTAAATTTACCATTTTTTTTGCCGTCAGTCAAGATTTTTTTAAATTTTTTCTCATAATCTTTTCTTGATTCCAAAAATTCAGCCATTGCGTCTTCATGAAGAAATTTCCATTCATCATTAAATACTGTTATAGAAGCAGGATTTTCATAGGCAATTTCTAAATGAAGGTGAATCAAGGCTTTGATTTTTTTTCTTTCGGTGATATCTTGAAAAAATATTTCGTTCATACCGTTAGAAAATCTCGTCGCACATGATAGGCAAATCTCGGTCAGCAAATCTTCCTTGGATTTTATATGGCTGTAGATACTAGATGGCTCAAGACCTACTTTCGAAGCCAGATCTCGGATAGATGTGGCAGCATATCCTTTCTCTTTGAAGAGATCTGCTGCTGTGTTTATTATGTGTTGTTTTTTTGTGATGGCAAGTTCCATATTATCTTTATTTTTGATCAAAATCAACGTAAATTTTTGGTGTGCGCGGATGAGATTGGCACATCAAAATATATCCTGCATCCACTTCATATGGCTCTAGGGAATAATTCAAATCCATTTTTACTTCGCCTTTTGTCAGCTTGGCTTTGCATGTGCTACATACGCCACCTTTGCAAGAATAAGGTAGGTCAGCGCCATTTTCGATGGCTGCATCAAGCAAGTTTTGGCCACCATAACCCAAGGTGAACTCAAATATGTCGCCATCCATTTGGATAGTTATCTCACTTTCCAAATCTTCATTAATTGTAGCATTTGTTTCAGTGGCATTACTCATTTTTTTTAATCCATCAGTGTTGAATAATTCAAAATGGATATTTTTTGGGTCAAAACCAAGTGAAACTAGCCCGTCCTTTACATCAAAAATCATTTCATTAGGACCGCAAATCATACAAGCATCCATGTCATTGGGATTGAATAGTGATTGGCCAAGTGCTACGCATTTAGCTTTATCGATCCTTCCAAATAAGAGATCAATACCTATTTTTTCTTTAGTAAATATATGGTGAACAGAAAATCTACCCAAATATTTATTTTTTAACGCTTCTATTTCTTCTCTAAATATAATGGAGCTGAAGTTTTTATTGCCGAAAAACAAGGTGATATTGCTTTGTGTATGATGCAATAACAAGTCTTTGATCTGCGCAATTATCGGTGTGATGCCACTACCAGCTGCAAAAAACAAAAAATGTTTCGAATCGTTGTATTTATCTAAAGTGAAATTGCCAGTTGGAGGCATTACATCTATGAAGTCACCAGGTTTTAATTGTTCATTAGCGAAAGTTGAAAACAGTCCACCATTTACTTTTTTGATCAATACAGACCACTTATTTTCGGAAGGCGCCGTACACAGAGAATATGAACGGCGGATTTCTTCACCATTTATAGTAGTCTTAAGTGTGAGATATTGGCCTGCTTTATACGAAAATGTGGACGTGAGTTCATTTGGAATTTCAAATGTGAGCATCACACTATCTGATGTAATACGTGCGATATAATTGATTTTGAGACTGTAAAATTTATTTTTATTCATAAAAACGAACATTTGTTCGCAAAGATAAAATTATTTGTTTAAAATCTACAATGGCTAAAATTATTTTTTTGATAAAAATTGAATTAAATTATTGTTTCTTTGTTCGTTATTTTACGATTTTAAAATATAATTGGATATGGAACAAAAGGAGCAAAAGAAAAATATGTTGGCCCTATGGATTTTTATTGGTTTGGTGGCCGGTATTATTGCTGGAACTATTATTAATCTTATGGGTGATTCAACTTTTATAGCTCAATATGTAGCTATTGCCAAATATGGTAGTATCATTTTCCTAAAATTCATAAAACTTATCATTGGGCCATTGGTATTGAGTACTTTAGTCGTAGGTGTAGCAGGTATTGGAGATGCTGGCACCGTAGGTCGTATGGGTGTGAAGACAATCGGATGGTTTATATTTGCTAGTCTCATGTCCTTAACTTTAGGTTTGATCATTGTAAATCTTTTTCAGCCTGGTCTCGACTTCCAAAATCAAATTTCAGATGCTGTGGCGAGCAATTTGCCCAAAACAGATAGTTTTACATTAGATCATTTTATTGAGCAATTGATACCCGAAAATATATTTGTAGCGCTTTCTAGCCACAAAATGGTGCTTCAAATCGTAGTGTTTTCTGTATTGTTTGGATTGGCGACGGCAGCTATTGGTGAGAAAGGAGAGCCGATAATTAAAGCTATGGATTCACTAGCTCATGTTATGCTCAAGTTGACCAATATGATTATGTGGCTTGCTCCATTGGCAGTATTTAGCGCAATTTCTATTGTGATAGCTGAAAAAGGCCTTGGAATAATGGTGCAATACGGGAAATTGATTTTGTTGTTTTATTTTGCCTTGCTTCTTTTATGGGCAATCCTTTTGGCTTTAGGCTATCTTTTTGTGGGCAAAAGGGTATGGACCTTGCTTTCACACATCAAAGAACCAATAATCTTGGCTTTTGCAACAGCAAGTAGTGAATCAGCATATCCAAAATTGCTCAATCAACTTGAGCGATTTGGTGTAAATGAAAAAATCACAAGCTTTGTACTTCCTTTGGGATATTCATTCAATCTTGATGGAAGTATGATGTATATGACATTTGGGTCATTGCTTATTGCACAAGCTTATGGCGTTGATTTGACGATATCTCAGCAGATAACCATGTTGCTGGTTTTGATGGTCACTAGCAAGGGAATTGCAGCTGTACCTAGGGCTTCATTAGTAGTTATAGCAGCCACAATTGCGGGTTTTGGAATCCCAGAAATAGGTTTAGCAATTCTTCTACCTGTGGATCAGTTTTTGGATATGGGAAGGACGGCGACAAATGTAGTAGGAAATGCTGTAGCCACAGTGGCTGTAAGTAGGATGGAAGGAGAAGATATTCATACATAATTATTACACCATTAATTCAAAAATGTAAAAATTAGACTCCACAGTTGAGATGAGGCTTATAAAAATTTGAATATATATACATTTTTTCTATATCTTTGTTTTTTTTATATATAGAACATAGAAAATGAGTGTGTATTTAGCTTCAGATGACCAAAAAGCTATATTAAAAAGTGATCATAGTTTGATTAATATTTCATATTCGAATAGGAGAGAAGCTATACATACTGCTGTTCTTAAGGTAAAAAAATTATGGGAAAATGGGCAGAAGATTGTTGTGATCATGCCTTCAGCTGAGGACAGACAATTGTTTTTGGAAGGAATTGAAGAAATGGGATTGCAGAATATCGTTTTGTCAATACACTTGTTGGACACGGTAAAACAGGATGAACTGGAACGTATCACACGCCGCTATACTTTTGAGTTAATTAAAAAAGGTTTTATCGGACCGTCTCTGGATGTTCCGGCACCGGATTACGGTACGGGCGAGCGTGAAATGAGCTGGAT
>CALFYH010000339.1 GCA_937952155.1 uncultured Saprospiraceae bacterium | reverse complement strand
TTACAATCCAAATCTGCCAATGAGTATTATAGGCTCAATATGCCATTCGAACTAGGTATTGACTATGGATTGAGGAAATTTAATCCTCAATTTTCAGATAAAAGATCACTAATTTTGGAAACTGATCGTTATGATTATATGAGGGCAATTTCAGACATAAATGGCTTTGATATCAAAAACCATGGTGATATTCCAGTAAAATTGGTGGAATGCGTCAGAGCTTGGTTTGCGGAGACTGTAAAACTTACTAACTTAAATGCATCTGACAAGGTTTACAGCGATTTTTTAGACTTTAATACTGTTTTATTTCAACAAAAAATGATAAAATATCTCTTAGAGCACAATTCAACTCAAGCTGAAAAGTTTGCCAAGAAAGAAATTGAAGAAATGACAATTCCAGAATACATGATAGAAATCGAAAATTGGATAAAAATCAAGTAATAATATATTGTCTAATAATTTTAAAATTAGTACAACCCATTAGAACTCTGACTTTATTATAAAAATATCATTTATGAAATGTCCAATAACTCTATTCCTATTTCTGTTAAGTCTAATACATTTTGGTTGCAACACTACTAAACCATTTGAAAATAATCCTAAACCAACAAATACTAATAAAAAAACATTACCTAAAACAATTTATTTCATAGATATAGATATTGATGGAAGTTATGAAATTATTGAACTCGATGAAATCCAAAAACCTCAACCGAACCAAGGGAAACAACAATTTACTATAGACTTTTATCGCGCATTTAGATATCCAGCTTCTGCAAGGACAAATAGCATTGAAGGTATTGTGATTTTGGAAGTCGTAGTAAATAGCTCAGGTAAAGTAACAAGTGTAATTACTAAAAAAGGATTGTCTTCTGATTGCGATCAAGCCGCAGAAAAGGCTTATTTTGTTGCATCACAACTAGGATTTCAGCCGTTAATAATCAACAATAAACCTACCAAATTCAAAATGGAGTTATGTGTTGGTTTTTGGTTAGATTAAGCAAGGTTCATTTTAAAAATATTCGAAAAAAAGTACCATGTCCTATCTACACTTATCAACTTTTCTTGCCTTTTGCTTCCTCCCACAGTCGATCCATCTCATCTAAAGTCATATCTGAAAGTGGTTGAGTGGCGTTGGCTTCGATATATTCGAATCTCGACTTAAATTTTCTGTTGCAACGTTCCAGTGCGCCGTCTGGATTGATACCTACGTATCGTGCATAATTTACCAACGAAAACATAATATCTCCGAATTCATCTTCTATCCGATCAACATTGCCTGTATTGGCTACAGATTTGAATTCGCCGATTTCTTCTTCCACCTTGGCCCAGACATCTGCTTTATTCTGCCATTCGAAGCCCACTTGAGCAGTTTTTTCTTGCATTCGGTAAGCTTTTACGAGAGATGGCAAGCTATTGGGTACACCCGAAAGCACAGATTTTTTGCCTTCTGAGAGTTTGATTTGCTCCCAGTTTTTCTTGACATCGGCTTCGTTTTCAACCTTGACATCACCATAGATATGTGGATGCCTTTTGACCAGTTTGTCGCAAATACCATGTAAAACCGATGCCACATCAAAATCGTCTGTCTCCTCTCCTATTCTTGCATAGAAAACCATGTGCAGCATGAGATCGCCTATCTCTTCGCTGATGTCCTTCATATTTTTGTCCATGATGGCATCAGAAAGCTCATACGTCTCCTCGATCGTCAACATACGCAGCGAGTCGATAGTCTGATTCATATCCCATGGACACTTGGTTCTGAGATCATCCATGATATCTAGCAGTCGCCCGAATGCTTCCAACTTTTTTTCTCTGCTTACAGCCACAATTTTATTGTTTTATAAGGTACTCAATCTTTCGATCACTTGATCTATCAGGGCTTTTCCCTCTTTAGAAAACTTAGAATAATCTCCAGAAGAATAGGCCTGCAACGCCAACATAAAATTATCGGCCATGATTTCATCTGGGTGAATAATGTATTGAGTATTATCTTTAATTTTGGTAAAAAAAGAAGGCGTTTGTTCCATTGGAATTAACGTTTTCCCACTTGGTGTAGATAAAGCCATATAATGATCTCCTCGATCCGAAAGACTATAAAGATCAAAATGCAAGTAATCGAAAAACATCGGCGCTTCTGGTTTAAATGCTCCAAACTTACTTGTAATCAATGGGATTGCTTTTTTTGTATCGCCATGATAATCTAGTTCAATGACATATTGATAACTGACACCATCTGGATTTGTCAGCAACGATTTTTCCAAAACTGGATTAAGTTTGACAGGTTTTTCTGCTTTTGAAAATCCAATCAGTTTGTACAAATCATTTTTCAAAACTGGATTTGAACGAGATATTACATGAAACAATTCGTGAATCATTACAGGAATTTGAACATCTGCATTTGGGTACTCAAATATATTTTCTGGAATCAAAATATTATTGCCTCGCGTATAATAAACGTCATTGCCATAATGCCCATTTTTGATTTTTATCAGCCTTAAATTGCCAGGATATAGTCTTGGACTAATGGTATCACAAAGTTTTTTGACAACCGTGAAGATAGAAAACATCATTTTTTTCTCATCAGATTTCCAATCACTTACCTGCGTTCTTATAAAAGGTTTGAATAGTTCGATGGCTGCATCTCTATTTTCTGGGCCTTGGGGATTTTTCATCAAGATATTAATCTCAACAGCAGATAATTGGTCGTAAAATCCATCAACATCGTCAGCTATAATAGCTTGAGAAGCTGCAAGACTATCTACAAATGACACGATCCCAGGCTTGTTTCCGCTTGGAGCTTCGACCACCTTTTTATTTGAATTACAACTTAATAGCGCAACCAAACAAATTATATAAATTTTTAATATATACATCTATTATTTAATTTCAATTAATAAAACCTTTGAAATATTCAACGCAAATATAGTACTTTACATTCAATGGTTGATGAAAAGGAATGGAATGTGTAAATACTCCAACAAAAGAATTAAGACCAACATTCACAAGTTCAAACCAAAATATTTGTTTATATTTGTCCATAAATGTTTTAAAATCCATGTCCGATTCATCACAAAACAAACTTAAATTCACCCAAAAGACCGACCGTCTCATCAGTGATGCTGCATCATTCAAAATCACTTTTTCCAAACCTAAGCATCAGAATAAAGAAGTCATAAACTGCTATCTTCGTACCGTGATGATTAAAAACCAACTCCAATATTCCATCACAAACCGATATAAAACTCGTGATGAAGTAAAAAACTATTCAGCTGGACAACTACCAGATGTGATCGACCACCTATTAGGAAATATGTTTTATAACGCTGTGCTATTCACTGAAACCGAAGAAGTCACTTTGATGCAAAGCAAAAAAGGTAAAACTACATATTTCCAAAAAAATCTAGTAGAAAATACACCAATAAATACGGCACACGACCATCAGAAATCCAGACCAATTCCTGAAAAACAAACTTGGCTCCAAGTCTTAGGTTTGGCGGATAAGGAAGGAAAGATTTTTGACAAATCCCAAGATAAGTTTCGTCAAATCAACAAATATATAGAAATAACAGATCATCTCATCAAGGATTTTCCACAAGATCAAATCATTACGATAGTGGATATGGGCTCAGGAAAAGGCTATCTTACCTTTGCATTGTACGATCATCTGGCCAATAACAAAAAAATGCGTTGTAAAATTACAGGTTATGATGTGAAGGAAGACATGGTGACACTTTGTTATAATGCAGCAATCAAAGAAGGATTTGTAGGTTTGACTTTTCAGCAGAAAAATATTGATCAAGTAAATGTGGCAGGAGCGGATATGGTGATCGCTTTGCACGCATGTGATGTCGCCACAGATATTGCCATAGCCAAAGGTATTCAGGCTGGAGCTCGATACATAATGGCGTCACCTTGTTGTCATAAGCAAGTCAGAAATAGCATGACACCAGTCAATGTGCTTTCGCCAATATTGTCGCATGGTATCCTCGCAGAGAGACAAGCTGAGATTTTGACCGACGGAATCAGGGCACTGCTGATGGAAGCCCACGGATATCGGACACAAGTATTTGAATTTGTTTCAACGGAGCATACCAGCAAAAACCTCATGATCACTGGCGTGAAAGGCGATCCTGATCCTAAAGCCAAAGAAAAAGTGACACAATTGAAAGAATTTTTTGGGCTTAAATACCATTATCTAGAAAAAATATTGGACACGGGCGTTTTTGATATCGCCGATGTTCCTTTAGTATAGATTTTCAAGGATTTAATCTGAGTTTACAAGTAAATAATACAAAATATTTTAAAAGCCAGAAAAATTGTTGTAACTTTACCTTATTCATAACTTAAAACAATCAGCTATGTCCGTATTCAGTCCTTTATTCCCTTTACTGATACTTTTTTTAGTAATTTTATTGTTTTCTGCTGTATTTACAGTCAAGCAACAAACTGCAGTCATTGTCGAAAGATTTGGAAAATACAATAGCATCAGACAA
This sequence comes from uncultured Saprospiraceae bacterium, assembly GCA_937952155.1. GTDB lineage: Bacteria > Bacteroidota > Bacteroidia > Chitinophagales > Saprospiraceae > OLB9. The sequence continues at coordinate 6,039 of CALFYH010000339.1, read as the reverse complement.
TCTGGTTTACATTTCAAAATTCCAATAATTGATAGACTTGCTGGAAAAATAAATTTACGTATTCAACAATTGGATGTTATTATTGAAACCAAAACTAAAGATAATGTTTTCGTCAAGATGAAGGTTTCCGTTCAATTTAAAGTTATTCAAGATAAGGTTTATGAAGCATTCTATAAATTAGAATTTCCTCATGACCAAATCACTTCTTATGTATTTGATGTAGTGAGAGCTGAAGTGCCAAAATTGATTTTAGATGATGTTTTCGAAAGAAAAGATGATATTGCTATTGCAGTCAAAAGAGAATTAAATGAAGCAATGACAACTTATGGTTATGATATTATCAATACCCTGATTACAGATATTGACCCGGATATTCAGGTAAAAAATGCCATGAATCGTATCAATGCGGCTGATAGAGAAAAAACCGCTGCCGAATATGAAGCCGAAGCAGGTAGAATCAGAATTGTAGCCAAAGCAAAGGCAGAAGCAGAAAGCAAGCGCCTCCAAGGTCAAGGTATCGCTGACCAACGTAGAGAAATCGCACGTGGTCTTGTGGAAAGTGTTGATATTCTGAATAAAGTGGGCATAAATTCGCAAGAAGCATCGGCGCTCATCGTCGTGACTCAACATTATGACACATTGCAAGCAATCGGGGCAGATACCAATTCAAACCTTATCCTACTGCCAAACTCACCTCATGCGGGTGCCGAAATGCTAAATAATATGGTTGCCAGTTTTACTGCTAGTAATGTCGTAGGTGAATCATTAAAGTCAGCCAATAGTACTAAGAGATTGACCAAGCGCAGTTCTAAAGATGAGTTTGGAAAGCAGACAGATGGTGAAATTTGATGAGATCATCATAAATATTTTTTGAGATTTCGCGCATTTTATGTCAACACACAAATTGTTACTTTCAGCAAAAAACCTATGTGTTGATTATAATCATCAAGGTTTGACTATTCCTATTGTACAGGATTTTAATCTGAATATCCATGAAGGCGAAACGATAGCCATCTCTGGTGAGTCTGGAAGTGGAAAATCGGTCTCTGCATCGTCATTGATGGGCTTGACTAGTTTTTATCCTAACATAAGTGCTAGAGGTCAAGTGGTTATCGATGGTGTCAATATGTTGGAAGAAAATGAAACTGCATGGGCAAATATCCGAGGAAAGTTCATTTCTATTGTTTTCCAACAAGCACTTTCGGCTCTAAATCCTGTGATTACGATTGGAAATCAAATGAAAGAAGCAATCAGCATTCACCAACCTGAAATCAATCCAAAGGAAATTACAGAAAAGTCCAAGGAATTACTAGCCGAAACAGGCCTCATAGAAACTGAAAGAATGCTAAGATCCTATCCGCATGAGTTGTCAGGTGGCCAATTACAAAGAGTTGTGATAGCAATGGCTATAGCTCATAAACCCAAAATCATTATTGCAGATGAAGCAACATCTTCGCTCGATGACCAAACAGCCACTGAGATAATTGCCTTATTGAAACGCATTCAAGCGAAATATTATACTGCACTTGTAATTATAAGCCATGACTTCAGACAACTAACCGATATTTGTGACCGACTTATGATCATCCATCAAGGCAAAGTGATTGACGAAATTTCATCAGGTGAGATCAAATCTGGTGAAATAACTGATTACTCAAAAGCTTATATCATGTCTGACCAACAATTGACAAAAAGAAATGCTTTAAGTCAAAGTGCTGACACATTGCTCAAGATAGAAAATATATCGAAATTATACAGAAAATCAACACTTACATTTTGGAAAAAGCCAATTGCCACTAAGGCTTTGCAAAATATTAGTTTTACAGTGTCAAGGGGCGAAATGTTGGGTATAATGGGACCATCAGGTAGTGGGAAATCCACAATAGCCAAAATCCTTTCTGGGCTCATCGATGCATCTGCTGGTCAAATTATTTTTGAAGATAGACCCATAACCAAAAAAGATCTTGAAGAAAATAAACTATTGAGAAAATCAATCCAAATGGTTGCTCAAGATGCACTTTCTGCAATGAATCCAAGCATGAAGATTGGCGACCAATGGCTTGAAGTCTTGATCTATCATAAAATAGCCCAATCAAAAACGGAAGCCGGTGATATAATCAACCAAAAAATGGAAGAATTTGATTTACCAGCGGAAACAAAGTCAAAATATCCTGCCCAACTTTCAGGAGGTCAACTTCAGCGGGCCGCATTGCTCAAACATCTTTTGTTGAATCCAAAATTGGTTATTTTTGATGAATCTTTATCCGCATTGGATCGACCTAATCAAGTACGAATGATAAGCCTGATCAAAGATTTGCAAGCAAAAACCCAATTTAGTGGCATCTTTATTTCTCACGATCCGCTATTGATTCAAAGCACTTGTCATAGGTTTATTACCCTTGAAAATGGTATGATTATCACACAAAATAACTGCTAAAGTCAGCCTTTCTTACTATATTTGTATTTTCTTTTTGAGAATACATCATTGACAATTATTTAAATACGAGTTAGATACATGCAAGAGTATGCCCGAATATTAAATTACGCGATACCGTTCTTTTTGGTTTTAATAGCCATCGAGTACGTTTTTTCGCTGCTCATGCACAAGCAAGTTAACCGACTATTTGACACCATATCAAGTTTGAGCTCCGGAATTACTAATGTAATAAAAGATGTTTTAGGCTTATCTATAGTCATCATTAGTTATAGTTGGTTGGTAGATCACCTAGCCATTTATCATATTCAATCTACCGTTCTAACTTATATTTTGGCCTTTGTAGGAATTGATTTTGCAGGATACTGGATTCATAGATGGAGCCACGAAATCAATGTATTTTGGAATCGGCACATTATCCACCATAGTAGCGAAGAGTTCAATTTATCTTGTGCACTCAGGCAATCGGTTTCAGAAATTTTTGCACTATTTACATTCACTTACATTCCGATGGCCATTTTGGGTATCCCTGCACAAGTAGTGGCGGTAGTGGCACCAATTCACTTATTTGCTCAATTTTGGTATCATACTCGACTTATAAATAAAATGGGTTGGATAGAATATATACTAGTGACACCTTCGCATCATCGCGTCCACCATGCCATCAATCCAGAGTATATGGACAAAAACTACAGTCAGATTTTTATTATTTGGGATAAGCTATTCGGTACGTTCCAACCAGAAAAAGAAGAAATACCAGCTGTCTATGGCGTGACGAGAGCGGTTCATACATGGAATCCTTGGATTATAAACTATCAACACCTATGGTTGCTAATATCAGATGCTTGGCGTACAAAATCATTAATCGACAAAGTCAGAATATGGTTTATGCCAACTGGATGGAGACCAGCAGATGTCAGTGCAGCGTTTCCTATTCCATATACAAAAGAAATCTATAGTCGCAGCAAATATGACACAGTAGCAAGTCCATTATTCAAAGTTTGGGCTATAGGCCAATTATTTATCACCTTGCTTTTGATGATCTTTTTATTTAATCACATTGGCGAAATTCCATTCAGTAGCGTTCTACTTTATGGTGTATTTTTGTTTGTAAATATCTTTGCTTACACTAGTCTGATGGATGGCAATTTGATAGGCATTGCAGCTGAATTACTAAAGTTTACACTCGGCATTATGATTTTATATATCAATGATTATCAATGGTTTAATATAGGTAATTCGTTGCCCTACGGTACAATGATAGTTTTGGGCTATTTGGTACTTTCATTAGTTTCTTCTGTATATTTCTATCTTTACGAGAAACCAAAAGAAATGGTAGCGCAGTTTCTTAAATAAAAGAAATGATTCTAAACAAAATCTTAGAATCATTTCTTTTTATACCTATGCTATCAATTGAAATCGAATCTTATTCCCAAAGAGACATTTTTTTGATTTGCTAAATCGTCGGTAAATAACGGATTTAGGTCAAATTTTGTATAGATGCTGAAATCCCTGTATCCAATGTAGCCACTCACGCCATACACAAACTGACTTGTATTATAGTCACCGCTTGTCTCTTCATTAGTGCGAAGTCCATTATTTTTGTATTCAAGGATTTGTTTTGTTTTGGTACTGATGCCAGCATATCCACCGATACCCAATCTAAAAGACTTTTGTGAGCGCACATAAACTTGATTATCGTGTACTCGTTTTTTAGAAAAATCAAATTCCAAGTGGACAGGCACTACCAAATTTATTTTACGGAAATATGGTTCGTCAGTCAACGTATATGGATGTGGAGCTAAGAAAGTCTGATCTTCAAATTTTACAAAATATTTGTTTTCATCTGGTCTTAGATTATTATAAGTCAATGACATACCATATTTAAGCTGCAACAGTGGAGAGTCTTTGGCCAGTCTTGTTTTCCAAGTCCAGCCCCATTCATAAAACCTTGAATTACTTAATTTTATACCATTTCCATCAATAGAACCAAGGTCTCCATCTGTGATAAGATTGTTCAATCCAAATGCAAAAACAAATTGAGTTGTTGTACGAGATTCACTTCTTCTTTTTTTACCTTTTTTACCAGGGGCCCATTCTTTAGCCAGGTCTTTGATATCACCTTTGAGTTTGCGATAGTCATCTTTATCATCAGGTGTATCTGGTGCATCAGGCGCATCGGGAGCCTCGGGAGCATCGGGAGCATCGGGAGCAGCTGGAGCAGCTGGAGGTGCAGGCGGAGCCGGTGTTTCAGGATAGCTTTCGACTTCACCTTGGACAAGATCTTGGATTTCTCTCTCCAATGGCTCAACTCTCGTTTCTATCCTTTCCGCACATTTTTCTGCCGCATCTCTTTTTTTAATATCAGCCTCACTTGCTGTAATGATTTTCTTTTCCAATTGTTCATTGATCTGTTCTACATCGAGTCTTAAAGCCTCTTTTTCCTGCTCGGTGATAATTTGAATATCATTTTTGATTTCTCGGATTCGGTCTTCAAAGGCGGATTGCGCATTCGAAAACAAAAACATGCATACCATAGTGATGGTGTAAAAAATTTTTACCATTTTGATTTGATTTAATATTAATTATAAAACTTATATTTATTTCATTGATTCAATAGTATTTGTATTACTATCATCAAAATTCCTATTGGAGACGGCCACAATAATTTGACCAGCATTGTCCTGAATGTTTTTATACATTTTTTGCAAGAACGAAGCTTCAGCGGCTTTTTCTGCTTCTGCAAGTAGCTGCTTAGGATCTACTTGGATTTTTATTAACTTTTTTGTTTGTCTGCTTGACATTTCTTGCTCAACGTTTGCCAGCAACTTAGCTGCGTTTATTTTTAATTCATAATCAGCAATTTGTTTTTTTGTTTTGATGGGCAAATCGAGATGTTTAATTTCGGGCTTTTGATTAAACTCTGAAATTGACGCATTCACAAAATCTAATTCAGAAGGCTTCGCCCTTAAGTTTTGGGTAGCTATTTTGGTTTCCTTTTTGTTTCGAATTGTATTTGCTTCTTGTTGCGCTGACACTGTATCATCAAGAATTACTGGTTTTGCAGGACCTATTGACATTTCTTCGTCAAAAGCAATAATTTCAGTTTTATTTACTTTATTTCCTATTGATTTTTCAATTTTATCATCATTTGTAAGTTCTACCAAATTGTCACAAAGATCTTTTATCTTGCAATTAAAACTCCAAATTAAATAAAGCCCAATAATCAAGTATTTCATTTATTATATTTTCAAAAATTGTAAAAGATTTTGTACTTTACATCAAATATCACCATCAACTATCTAATTTCAATTTCCTCAGCGCTTCTTTTTTGGTCAAACCTGATAGTTGTGGGTTTACTTGTATAAATTCGAAAACTCGAGTAGGATTCAGGTAAGCATATTGCCGCAGTGCCCAACCTTGTGCTTTGCGAATAAAAAATTCCTTGGATGTATCATGAGCCAAAATAGCATGGCACAACAAATCCCAATCGGTCTTCTCCTTGTATTTTAACTGAAAAATGATGGCAGATCTTTGTAGCCACATATTATCGCTATCTATCCATTTGAGAATATAATTGGGAATTTGCTTTGGCTCTTTAAGCA
>CALFYH010000338.1 GCA_937952155.1 uncultured Saprospiraceae bacterium | reverse complement strand
AATAAAGGCTACATAATAGGTATAAAGTTAAATTTTATAAAAAAACACTTAGGTTTCAATAAATGCTTTGAAGTTTTTCAATCAATTAACCATGATGTCTTTGGTTGTCTCAATGAAAAAAAACAATGGCTAGATAATTGCATTTTTATAAGAAGAACTTTGGTATCAGGCAGACTTAAATTTTATCAATCTGCAGATATTGTGGAGAACAATAGAATTATAGAATTTATTAAAAAGTGATGAATTGCTACTAATTTAAACTACCATTAATTTCAAATTTTAATTATTATTTAAAATAAAATTGCCACTTATTATTATTTACATACCACTTGTTATTAAGCCCTTTAAACATTAAATGATTCCATATACCTTTGTGTTGTAATAGCAAACAAATCATCATACCATGTTACAAACAAAGTCAATTATTACCATCGGAGCCCTGGCAGTGAGTAGTCTAGGAGGATATTACTGGTTTGAGCAGCAAAGCAGTGAAGAACTGCGCATTTCTGAATGTTATGAGCAACAAAGAATGGCCAGTGCTAAACTCAACGAAATAGATGCTGAACTCATGAATATAGATCAATTTTTCCAAAATTTTGATCTTCAATCAAAAAATCATCAGGACAAAATCGACCAGTACAGACAGCAGATTAACTATCAGGAAAGTCAGATTTCACTTTTAGCATCACAAATTCAAAGCGCTGAGTATGCCAGAGACCAAGCTGCAAAAGTATATTGCTGGAATGACGTTCTAGGATGTGAAACAAAAAGGACAAACGCAATAAATCAATTCAATCAGGCGATTCAAAATTACAATATGACAATTGCTCAATACAATGAATCAATAAATAATATTAACGACATTTATATACCTGAGGAAGAGAGTAAAATAAGCACTTTGCTGAAAGATAAAGAAGAGAAAACACAAAAGAAAATCGATCTAAAAACTCAAAAAGCGTCTTTAGATCAGATATTATCAACAAAATGTGTACAAAAAGAAGTGTAAAAACCATTTTATTAAATAAACCAAACCCACAAAAATGCCAAACAAATTTATAACACTATTATGTATCCTTTTACCTCTTTATGGGATAGCAAAAGAAAATCCCAAAGATACAGGACCTAAACAAAAATCAGAAGTCATGGCAGAAAACACTTGCATCTTAAAAGTATTTACAAGACATGGTTCACCAGCTAATCATATACGAGTCACCACAGATGTCAGCGGTGGTATCCAATGTAGCGGTGGTCGCACATTTACTACCAACAGTGATGGTGAAGTCATCCTGCGTTGGGTGTCTTCTTGTTATCTCCGCAAGATATATGTTGACGGCAAAAGTCATGTCGTGGACTATAAAAATGGGGGTACTTATTATTTTAAAATGAATTAAAAAGATTTATATCATTATTCTAAATTTATTCACTAATTTTTAAACAAATAGTTAAATCATGAAAAAAAAATTATTAATTTCTATTTTTAGTCTAAATGCTTTTTTAACATTAGGCCACTCAAATTTCTTGCCATACGAAGGTTGTCCCTATTTCAAAATTGAAAATCTAAATGCTTTTATTTTTAATAAAACTGAAATTAAGATTGAATATCATTGGAAAATAGTGGGTAGAATTAACTCTTCCTATGGCGTAGTAGACAGGTTTGTGGGGGATTACTATTCAACTTCATCTACAAAACCTACCGAAGATCAACAAATCACAACTTTGCTCAATAGGTACAATAGTCATCCAGAATATTATGGATCAAATGTTCGAGTAGAAAAAATCTATTCCTGTGAATTTATTAGAAAAATTGAGTACTAATGTAACTTTTTATCAATTATGTTCAAGTTGTTTTAATTCTTTAAATATAATTAAATTGAATTTAAAAGTGCAAAATCATGACTATATCTTATTGAGTCTTGTTGTTATGCTGAGTTGTAATAACATAAATAAAAAAGTAGAAAAAACAATTTTAGATACTAAATCGCAAAGTCCAATAAGTCTTGATAGTTTTATTAAATCATATATATATTCTTTAGACACGGAGACTATAAAATTAATAGATAGCACAAAATGCGAAAACTACTCTGATTTTGTTGAAGATTATTACAATGGTATTTACTTTTATACTCCGAATAAAATTGAAAAAGTTTCTGGAGATATAAATAGCGATGGCCATTTAGATTATATCATTCAATATGAAGCAGTAAATTGTTGGGGAGGAAATGGCGCGGATAATTATTTATCAAACATTTTTTTTCTATACAGAAATGATAAGGGTTATAAAGTAGATGAAAATGCTTCCAATTTATTTAAAAAAGCATTCATACAAAATATTAAATACAATAATATTGAAACCAATATTGAAAAATTTATTAATGGGGTAAAATTTGTAGAAATAAAGAATGGAATAGGTTTTGGAAATTTTTCTATTTTTGGGTACCACGATTTTGAATATGTTTCAGGTAATTTTGAATATGATTTTAATCTTAATAATTTAATTTTTAAATGAATTGAAATTCTGGTACACTTCCACATAAATTATAATTAATCACACTTTAAATTTGATACCTATGAATAAACATATTTTAATCCTAATCTTAGTTTCATTCTTTTGTTTTAAGGCGCACGTAGTAAATGCACAAAACCAAAACACACTATGTTCACCATGGTGCATAAGTGCTAACTATGAGTTTAGAGCTGAATTTGGAACTAATGATTGTGTGTATATCATCGAAAGAACGCCTAATAATCATATTATTATTACTGGATGGTGTAACCATCTTTTCAGTATAAAGAATTCAAAATCTAAAACATACTCGAGCAATGGAGTGCTTTTAGAAGAACTTTATGACCCTAATGGATGGGTAGAATCATCTTATAAAACTTCATCTGATGTGCAAATTTACCATAGCAATGATGCTTATCCTGATTGTACTGCATTCGCTCCATGTACCATTACTGTCCAAAAAGTAAAAGGTGTAGAGTGTGATTTTTTACAAAATGTAGCAAACGGAGTTTTGATTTTACCTTTGGAATATGCACCATCAGTGGATAAATCACTTTTAGATAGTTACGAAAAGTTCAAATTAGGTTTTATCCCGATTTCCTATCCATCATATTGCCTTCAAGGCGAAACCCAAGCCCATATCACATGCCTTGAGCCTGTCAATGAATCTTCTGATTTTGAGATTTGTTCAAATTTTGATAGTTATTCACTCGGTAATGTAGTACCACAGGGAAGTCCACAATTTACACTGTTTTCAGGAGTAAGTTCTCAAAATGCTCAGGTTGTTAACAACCTAAGTTTTTCAGCAAATAAATCTTTAAAACTCACAAATGGATCCAATATTGATTTTAATGTTTCCAGGGAAATATCTGAAGATGAAGTCGCACGTTTGCAATGGAAAATGTTTATTCCCAATGGTAAGTCTGGCAGAATCGGGTTAGAAACAAATAATCCAGCAAATAATGCATTTTATTTTGAAGTAATAAATGGACAGTTGTCTGTTTTTTCTTTAGGAAACAATGGATATACAAAAATTTGGACAGAAAACAATGTAGAAAACAGATGGATTAATTTTTCCATTATATTTCAGCCCTTCCAAGATGAAATAGAATTTTGGCTTGACTATTTACCCGTATTGATTCTAAAAAACTATACTTCCAATAAAATTGAAGATTTGAATTTATCTTCCTTAACGACTAGCAATAACAACGAGTTTTATATAGATGATCTGTGTTATAAAGAGTGGAGCAGAACTTTTGCATGTACTGCACAATATGAGCCAGTTTGTATTTCTTATCAAGTCTATGGCAATAGTTGTGAAGCATCGAGGGATGGATATACAGATAATGAATATTTTGATGGAGAATGCGAAGGTCCTACTTGTCCTACCTTTACATTTCCTACTAATGGCTCCCAAAATGTAAACTCCAGTGTAACTTTAAAATGGAATAGAGGGCTTAGAACACAAATTTATTTTCTCTCCGTTATCAATGCGGATGATCAGACCATACTATTACAGGACAAAGTAGATGGCGATGCTACTTCATACACCCTTTCTAACCTACCACCCAATACCAATATTAAAGTAGAATTGTTGCCACAAAACAACTCATTTTCTGCACTTTGTGAAAATAAAAGTTTGTCATTCAAGACTGCCGGGGCTTCATCTATACCTGATTGTCCTTCCGTCACATATCCAACACATAATACGGAAAATATTCCCACTACGCTTAATATTTCTTGGGCTGCATCACCTACCGCAGCAGGTTACAGATTGAGAGTGGGTACACAAGTAGGGAGTAGTAATATTTTGAATAATTTGGATATTGGCAATCAAACGAATTACGTTTTAAACAACTTGCCATCAGGAACAAATATATGTTTTTCACTGATTCCATATAACGCTAATGGTCAAAATCTAAACTGCAGCTACACCTGCTTTAAGACAGTAGTTGCGTCATCAGTACAAGATGACATTCTAGTCAACAAAATCTCAGTTTATCCGAACCCAGCCTCTGATCGGCTTTTTATCCATAATATGGATAAGGGCGTTTACACCATTTCCAATATTTCTGGCCAAAATTTGATTAATGGCGAATTTAACAATGGCGTTTTATCTATACAAACCCTAGAACAAGGCTTATATATACTCACGTTGTCTAATAATTACATAAGTTCTTCTCTGAAAATTTACAAATCGGAATAAGTTTCATTTTTCAACCAGTCACTAAGAGTTATTAACCAATTAAATATTTAAACATGAAATCTTTAAAAATTTTTACACTTTTATTTTTATTTTGTTCCTTTTCCTTCATCCTAAATGCCCAGGTGATCGAAAAAGGATATTTTACTGCGGGCCTCAATTTTACGACATCTTTGGATGAAGGTGGTGTCAAACCAGGTGTCGCTTTTGGATATACCGTTTCTGACAACCTTGTCATCGGTACTGAGCTATTGGGCTCTGTGTCCGGTGGTGACAATTCCACTTTTGGTTTTCAACCTTATGGTAGATACTATTTTAGTAACTTTTTTGGTCAGTTAGGACTCAATTACTCAAGAGTAAAGGTGAGTGGCACATCCACATCCAATACAGATATTTCTCTTGGTGCGGGATATGCGTTCTCTTTTGGAGATGGTGCACTTATAGAGCCTTACTTAAAGGTATTCCCAGGTGACATTATGGTTATATCGATGGGTGTGGGAGTGACGCTGTTGTTGGAATAAATTATTATTTTAATCATCCTAATTATTCTATATAATGAACTCAATTAAAATTTATCTTTCTATTATAGCACTTTGTGGCATTAATTTGTTCGCAAACTCACAAACATGGTATCGTCAAAATCCAAAATTGAGTACAGAGACACTTAATGACATCGATAATAGTGAAATGCATTTTATGGCTGTAGGAGTTTCGGGAGCCATACTGTCATCTACAGATATTGGTGAAACTTGGTCTTCTAAATATCCATACCCAGATCAGGATTTGAATGGTATTAAAATGATAAACCAGAATCTAGCTATAGCTGTTGGTAATCAAGGTACGATATTGCGAACAACTGACAAAGGTGCAAATTGGAATAAAATAAATACGCCAACAAGCAAAAATCTGAATAAAGTTCATTTTATTACTAATAGCTTGGGCTTAATTGTAGGAAATGATGGTTTGATCCTGAGAACCACAAACGGAGGCTTATCCTGGACTTCAATTAATTCTGGAGTAAGCCATCACCTAAATAGTGTTTTCTTTCTGGATGCTAATAGAGCGTACGTAGTAGGGAATAATGGCACCTTTTTAAGATCAGCAGATGGTGGTAGCACCTGGACTAAAATCAATACTTCGACAAGTACTAATCTGACAGGGGTGTTCTTTACCAGTTGGGATATTGGATACATTATTGGTTCATATACTTTTATGAGAACTGTTAATGGTGGTGACAACTGGCAAAGGAAATCTGGCGGATCTGAATTTAATTCATGTATAAAATTTAAAAATGCCAATGAAGGATACATTGCCAGTGGTCCTTTTGGAAGGTTTTACAAATGCACAAATCCACTAATAGAGTTTAATAATGTTGGTTGGGCTCAGGTAAAGTCAAGTAATGAAAGTAATGATCGTTTAAATGGGTTAGCTATTTTTAATGACATTATCATTTCTGTAGGTAGTTTTGGCACCATCATAAAGTCTACTGATAGTGGCAAAACATGGAAACAAAATGACAGAGGACATATAAAAGCGATTTTATCAATTGATTTTTTTGACGAAAGCTTTGGAATAGCCGTTGGAGAAGAAGCACTATTGAAGACACAAGATGGTGGCAAAACTTGGCAAGAAATCGTAAAAGGACTTCCGAACGACCCCATTAACACGGTAAGAGAAGACCCTATTCGTAAAGGTTTGTTGTATGCAGGCTCTGAACGGGCGGTGTATGTGTCGTTTGATGATCTTGAACCGATTATAAAACACAAAAATAACAACAATAACAAAAACTTGACACAAAACCCACATATTTAAAATTTAAATATAACAAAAATAAATACTACTATTAACCAAATTATAAAATATTATAAAGAGCCCTCATAATATTTGGAGAAATAATGTTGCTAAACAATCGTAATACATCGTACACACTGACTAGTGGCGGCGGCGAATCGACATTTTCCAAAATAAGTCACGTATTTAAGAATGTGTTTGAATTTTTCAAAAGTCTATTCACTTGGATATACGGAACAATTGTTAAACTAATAAACAAATTCACGTCGTCTAAACCTCAGGCCGCCGCAGCAGCAGCATCATGATAAAATGAAAAGTATTTCAATGTCTTTG
>CALFYH010000337.1 GCA_937952155.1 uncultured Saprospiraceae bacterium | reverse complement strand
TTTTTTCAATATGTTATAAATATTATATTTTATAGTATGAAATCAGTTAGATTTAAACATCAAACACTGCATGAAATATTAGGTAATTTTCATCTTGTTCACTATCATCCATTTAAAAGAATCCAAAATAAATCAATTGCCATTTGAAAAAATTTTGTGTATTAATCTCACACTTTTTTAAAGTAACAACGTAAGATCATACCCAATTTTTATTTCATAATTTTAAAATACACTACTTTGTGGGACTTTTTTCACCATATAAAAATTAACCAATAATGTTTAATACCCTAAAATTCAGGATCGCTATCCTTATTGTTTTCATCTTTACTTCAGGTAGTATTTTCATGTCTTGTAAAATTACCAAAAAGCAGGAAAACGTGCAATATCGAGATTTGAATAAAAATGGAAAATTGGACAAATACGAAGATCCTCAAGCTAGTATTGACGACCGTATTTCAGATCTTATAGGACAAATGACAATCGAAGAAAAAGCTGGACAGATGTTTATTGCTGGTACAACTATAAATCCTGACGGCAGTATTGGCAAAAAAGAAGGTCAAGTAGTCACTGGTCCAGGAGCTAGGATGCCTACACCCGACATCTTGATTAAAGAAAAACAAATATCTCACATGAATTTGTGGGCAACACCTAAGGCACTAGAGTTGGCAAAAGGAATTAATGAGATTCAAAGGATGGCAGAAAATTCCAGATTAGGAATTCCAGTATCTATTGCTTCAGATCCGCGACATTATTTCAGCAATAATATATTTTCGATGGAGTCCAATGGCTTTTCGCAATGGCCTGAGCAACTTGGATTTGCGGCTATCGGTGACGAGGACCTGATGTATAAATTCGGTGATATAGCAAGGCAAGAATATCTGGCAGTTGGCATCAGAATTGCCTTGCATCCTATGGCTGACTTGGCTACAGAACCGAGATGGCCACGTTGTTCAGGTAGTTTCGGAGAAGATGCTGCATTATCCGCAAAATTGTTGAAACCATATATCCTGGGTTTTCAAAACGGCAAAAAACTAACGGCACAAGGTGTAGCCTGTATGACAAAACACTTCTCTGGTGGCGGACCACAAAATGATGGACTTGATTCACATTTCGAATTCCACACAGGTCAAGTTTATCCAGGAAATAATTTTGAATACCATATCATTCCATTTTTATCCGCTTTTGAAGCCAATACAGCATCCATTATGCCATATTATGGTGTGCCAACTGATCAGACATCCGAAAATGTAGGTATGTCATTCAACAAAGACATCATCACAAAACTATTGCGCAATAAATATAAATTTGAAGGTGTGGTGTGTACAGACTGGGGCTTGATTTCTGATAGTCCTATGGGGCAAGGCATCGTTTGGCCAGCTCGTGCTTGGGGAGCAGAATCATTGTCCGAAGAAGATAGAGTAAAAAAAGTCATCGATGCTGGATGTGATCAATTTGGCGGTGAAAACTGTGTGCAACATGTAATTAGCCTTATTAAAAATGGTAAAATTTCTGAAGCTAGAATTGACCAATCTCTGCGTCGTATCCTTAAGCAAAAATTTGAATTGGGTCTTTTTGATAATCCTTATGTGAATATTAACAATTTGCAACAAAATGTGGGACGACCAGAATGGATAGCTCTTGGCGAAAAAACACAAAAAAGAGCACTCACTCTGCTAAAAAATGACCAAAAAACATGTCCACTTGCACCAGGAAAATACAAAATCTTTGTAAAAGGTGTTAAGCCTGAAGTTGCTGAAAAATATGGCCTCGTAGTTGATTCCCCAGAAGAAGCTGATTTTGCTATCATCAGAACGGTCACACCATGGGTACCAGTAGATACCAAAAATTCATTTGCCAAATCATTTCACCACGGTGATCTGGATTTCAAAGGTGCAGAAAAAGAGGAGATCCTGAATATTTGCAAAAAAGTACCTACAATTTTTAACATTTATCTAGATCGTCCAGCTGTCTTCCCCGAAATCAATGCAGCAGCCAAAGTAGTTATTGCAGATTTTGGTGCCAATGACGCAGCACTTATGGACGTTATTTTTGGAAAAGCAAAACCTGAAGGCAAGTTACCTTTTGAGTTACCATCTAGTATGGATGCCGTTAGAAATCAAAAGGAAGATTTGCCTTATGACAGCAAAGATCCATTATATAAGTTTGGTTTTGGCTTGAGGTATTAATGCCTGTATCTTTCGAGTGATTTGTGATACGTTTGCATTAAGTTTTCAGCAGTCTTTTGTGACGAAAAGTGATCTTGTACATAGTCATAACCATTGGTGGTAAGTGATTCATAAGTTTGCGTCTCGTACATGCGCACCATCGCATTTGCTATGTCATCAGGCGAATATGGATTGACCAAAATAGCGCCAGGACCAGCAGCTTCTGGCAAGGAAGAAATATCGGAAGTGATGACAGGTTTGTGGCGAAACAATGACTCTATAATGGGAATACCGAATCCTTCAAAAATTGATGGATATACCAAGCAAAAACAATGGTTATAATAAGCCACCAATTCTGCATTGGTCACGCCATTTACAAATAAAAAGTTGG
>CALFYH010000336.1 GCA_937952155.1 uncultured Saprospiraceae bacterium | reverse complement strand
TTCCTAGTTTACACAATATCTTTTACACTCCCCTTTATTCCTTTGGCATATAAAATTCAACTTTCCCACAACTAGGACAAACATACAAATCAAACGATTCTCTATTTGTAAATAATTCCATTAAATTCCCGAAGACGCCGACTCTAGATCCTTCGTGAAAATTGAAGTTTCCTTGATAAACCATCGTGTCTTCACATCTTAAGCATTGCAATGTATTTAGGGTTTGTGTGTTTGTATGCATTTCTTTATTTTATCTTCATTATTGGTAATAACATCATGTATATCAATTAAAGTTCATTTTCAAGTGGCGCAGAATCTTAATCTAGGTATTCAATGTGGAGATGTATCACTCGCTCCTATCCTACTTTCAGCTATTTCCTTATTCCATCCTTTCGAATCTCTAATGTTTATCATCAAAATCCGCGGAAAACAAATATGATGTTAATGTTTAAACGCATCAAACCAATCATATTATCACAATTTATTTGGAGTTTCTTCTTTTCATTCCAATTTAAATAATGTACTCTCAATGATGTAGTCGTCACTAAATTTTGATATACATTCGTAATAGTCTAAGCCTGTTTTGAATATGTTAATTGTGTGAGTATTTCCTATTTCACCTTCTTCATATATATTTTCGGTCTTTACAAGAGTTAATGAACATTTGCATTCATTTAGCCATTTTATGCTATATTTTGAGGTTTTGCCATTGAAAAATTCATATTGAAAATTCTCATCCCGTTCTATGGTTACTGCAGTACTATCATTCCTATCATAGGTAAATCTTCCAATTTTGAATTTTTGACATCCTGTAAAATTATTTTCTAATCTTTCTTTCTTAATTTTCTCTATTTCTTGACCTAATTCATTAGCAATTTCCTGCCCAATAAGTACTGTTTGATCTATCGCTTCTTGCACCATTATTTGATTCTTAGCCAACAATAATCTCCCAGCGTCAGTTTCATAAAATGCAACAATAGATTTCACATCATTTTCATTTAAGTGCTTTTTATAAATCATTACAACCTTTTCAAATAATTTTGGGTATGTTCTTTTTGCTATTTCTTTTTCAAATTCTATATCAGAAACATCTCCGCTTTGTCCTGATATAATTTGGGTAATTAATCCATTCCATTTTGCTTCGAATCCTTCAAGTTCTAACATCTTCTTAATGTTATTTTCATATTCAGAAGTCTGTGAAAAGACCATTGATGAGAATATACTAAATATTAAAATTAATCTGATTTTCATTTCTATACATTTATTTTTTATAAATTATTTGTTCCTGTCATAAGTCACATTTAAAAGACTGAATTCCACTAAAACCTTTCAAATAGAAAAATCAAAAGTAATAATTTACTTGATAATATTACTAACAACAGGCAATATTTTGTTCATTTGTAAGCGATTCAATTTTAAATTTTTTTCTTATTCTAATATTTATTTGTCAAAAAAAAACACCTACCTATTAGATTTTCGGTGTACTTATTTTCTATGTAGGTTACCTTCAACGCGTTTTTTCAACCTTTTTGTAGTTCAAATATTGTGATTTCTGGTCTTACATTAAATCGTACTTGCCACAAATGACCTAATGCCCTGTTTATGTATAATGAGCGATCATTACTCAATTCAATTTTGCCGGCATCATACTTTTTATTACTTACAGGCAACATCGGTGGAGGCAAAAAAGGTGGTTTGACTTGACCACCGTGCGTGTGACCTGATAATATCCAACTATCGTAATCGCCCCAAATATCTAAGTCACACACGTCAGGATTATGGCAAAGGGCAATATTGGCCTTCGATTTGTCATAGTCATTCATGGCCATTTGTGGATTAAAACTGAGTCCCCAAAAGTCGTCAAAACCAATAAAATTCAAGCAATTTATTTCAGTATGATCATTTCTTAATAATTGAATTCCATTACGCACTAATATTTCTGAAACGTGGTCTGCGACATCTTTTTGAGCCCAATTTGGGCCGTAATCATGATTTCCCAAAATACCTATGGTTCCTAATCTCCCTTTAACGGCGTTTTTCATGGTCACTTCCAGTTTATCATACTGTACAATTTTGTTATCTGCACTTACATAGTCACCTGTGTAAACTACAAAATCAGGATTAAATTCCTTTGCTTTTACGAATGAATCTATGACAAAATGATAGTCAAATCTATTACCTATATGGATATCGCTAATCTGCATTAAGGTTTTACCAACTAGGTCATTTGGTAGATTTTTAATTGGCATTTTTACTTTTACAAACTCCAACCAAAAAGGCTCAACTTGCCATGCATATAAACCACTTAGAAGGCCCAGGCCTGTAAAACCCAAAATTGTTTTATTTATAAATTTGCGTCTGTTCATTGCGTTTTATTCCAATTAATACAGAATTCCCAAGTAATATTATACCATTGACAATCTAACGTTTATCAAAAATATATTTCAAATACCCATCCACTAGAAAACGTTTTTCATACTAGTTTTATTATTGAACAACTCATATTACTCTATCCCAATAAAATCTTTAAAGGTTTGCCAAATGAATTAAGTCTGACAAGCAGCGTTATCAATTGAACTTTTGCAAGGACAGGTACCCGTAAAAAATTACTACTTCGCCAACTCAGTCACCGAACCACCTAGCAATTCTACCATCTCTCCATTGGTGATTATCTCAGCTTTTGAATATGATTCTGTCGAAAAATAAATGTCAGTCATAGCACAAGCGCCATCCTCCGCAAATAATTCAATCGACGAACGATCAAGATAAATGGTAAAATCTAACTGCTCCGAATTAAATTGCTTTGAAGACAAATGTTTTCCCTTGAATTCTGAACTAAAATCTGTGATTCCTGACAAGCTTCTGTCTATAAAATACCTATGAAGTGTGGCATCGTATCCCACATCTGTATGGTTGCCTTGCGCATCAGAAAATCGAATGATGACTGCACCTTTGCTCGGCTTTTTAAAGGAAAGCATCAGCTTAGCAGTCGAAGTATTCTCCATGATTACAAATGGATCTTTGCTAGCCTTAGCATCTATTGTTTTGGTATTTTTCTCCAATTTCTTAAACTCATCAACTGGCTTTGACTTGAGTATAAAGTCGCTACCTACCTGATGTAAGCTCAATTCTCTAGCCATCGTCATAGCACTGCGCCATTTTACGGATGGAACAACTTGTGAATATTGCCAATTGCTCATCCAACCAAGACCCAATCGACGACCGTCAGATGCTGGAATATCGGACCATGTAACAAATGCATAATTATCCTTGCCGCTGTCCAACCATTTCTGGTTTGCCACTGCACCTTTGCAAGAAAATGTGTGTCCATCAAAATCTCCTACCCAATAGCTGGATCCCGTGCCACCATTTGGCGCACCGCTTTGCATAGAAGTGATAAGCACCCATTTTTCTGTATTGCTGCCGGCCACTTTCATTGGAAATATATCGGGACATTCCCACAGTCTTGGATCATTTTCTATTCCAAAATCTGATGAATAGGTCCAGGATTTCAAGTCAGGAGATGAATAAAATTTGACGCGATCTTTTGCAGCCAAGACCAAAACCCATTTTTGTGTGGCTTCATGCCAAATAACTTTCGGATCTCTAAAATCCTTGATTCCTGGATTTTTGATGACTGGATTTTGAGCATATTTCGTCCATGTACGTCCATTATCATTAGAGTATGCGATGCTTTGAGTTTGAAAATCTATGCGTTTAGCCTTCTCTCCATCCATATTGTGGTGCGTGAATATTGCAACCATTGGCGGATTACCATTTATACCAAAACCACTTGTATTCTTCCAATCTATGACTGCGCTTCCGCTGAAAATCAAGCCAAGGGAATCGGGATATAATGCAATAGGCAGATCATCCCAAGTGACCATATCATTACTCACTGCGTGGCCCCAATGCATCGGTCCCCACACGGTACTATCCGGAAAATATTGGTAAAACAAATGATATTCTCCAATATAATAGACCATACCATTCGGATCATTCATCCACATAGAGTCGGGTGTGAAGTGATACACTGGTCTGAATGCCTCTTGACTTTTCAAATCTATGGTGATCGGTGATTCATTTTTACATGAAAACAACAATGCGAAAAGTATAATCGTGGATGTGATTTTGATAAATTGCATAAAGAGTGTATTTGATTATTTACCTCAGTTCGATGTACTTTATTGTATTTTAAATAAAGTAATACAAAGTTATTAGAATAAATCTTTTAAGTAGCAAAACTCTTAATATTAATATTGAAGATACATAATAAGGTTCGGTTCAACTAAGCCTTGTCCTTCGCTCTGAATTCCCTTTTGCCAGAAATTAATCACCTTGGGAAAATAAAAATCATGAAATTACTCCTAAATAGAATCAAAGCCAGATATTTTTGTAATTTTGTTATCATACTTTACACATACTTATAAATATTCAACTGGTTATACACTCATAAAATCCACATAAAAATTAAAAATATACAGATGAGATTTTATCTTTTTCTTTTGTTTTATGCGCTGCACTTTTTGACTTACAGTCAAGGATCGCTGCAAGATATTCTTACAGAATTGAGTAAAAACCCATTTTACAAGCATTCACATCTAGGGATTGCCGTTCAAGATGTTTCGGAGCATAAGGTAATTGCAGACATTAACAAAGACAAATTATTTATACCTGCATCTACCATAAAATTGATAACTACACTTTCTACTCGACAACTTTTAAGCGACAATTATCGATTTACCACTAGCTTATATTACGATGGTAACATTACGGATGAAGGTACGTTGCAAGGTAATATTTACATCATAGGAAAAGGAGATCCTACATTAGGCAGTAATAAAATATCAGGAAATCCTTCGATGGATGAAATTTTGAATATTTTTTCCGAAAGAATATTACAAGCAGGCATTCGGTGTATAGAAGGGAAAGTAATTGCAATTGCCAATGAAAAGATGCAGCCACCAATAGGTGATTCATGGCAGTGGAACGATCTAGGCAATTATTATGCATCAGGTGCTTGGTCTATTAATGTAAACGAAAATTCTTACAATATCTACTACAACCATGACATGGAGTTAGGAGCCGAAGCCCAAATTTCATACATTGAGCCATACATACCACGTCTTACAATTGATAGTCAAGTCACCATTGATAGCGCCCACACTGCTGATAATGCTTATATTTTTGGTGCTCCATTTACATACGGACGTTTTATCAAAGGTACTATTCCTCAGGGAAAAGGATTGTTCAAAATCAAAGGCTCGATCCCAAATCCGCCATTGTTTTTTGCTTATCGACTCTATGCCTTACTCCACCACAAGGGCATTAGTGTTGATGATTATGATACGGAACCGGTAAAAAAAGAAGGAATGACATGCATTTTTGAGCATCATTCTCCACTGCTCAAAGAAATTATAAAGATCACAAATGATCAGAGCAACAATCTCTATGCAGAAGCCACTTTGAAAGCCTTGGGTGGAAAAGATATTAAAGAAAACGTACAAATCATTCTTGACAATCTAAAGTCCATGGGTTTGGAGACAAATTCTGTAAATCTGGAAGACGGAAGTGGTCTCTCTCCTCGAAATTTGATAAGTCCTTATCATATGTCATCATTTTTGGTGAAACAAAGCCAATTTTTAGGTGAATCTAATTTGAAAAATGTCTTGCCAACAGTAGGTGAATCAGGCACCGTAAAAAATATGCTTGGTAATTCGCCTGCAAAAGGTCGTATGTGGATAAAATCTGGCTCAATGGAAAAAGTGCTTTGTTACGCTGGCTATACAAGAGCTGCATCAGGAAAATTAATAGCATTTGCTGTATTTTTAAACAACAGTCCGGCTAAGACTTTTAAAGAAAATAAAACAGAATTGGAAAAAATCTTAGACACAATTTATAGATTTTCTTAACTTCGGGCGAAATTAAGTTTTATTTGCAAAAATGGTCAAATTCAAAATTTTTATTCTTTTAATTATATTTGGGATTTATCAAGGATGTAGCGACCCTAATCGCAACAATGAAGTATTAGACGTCTCTGATCATTCCAACTATCTCAATAGTGAATTGTCAGAAGAATCCAGCGTAAATATTGGAAGGGCTATTTGGCAAAAACCAGGTTTAGTCATTGAAAAGTTAGGAGATATATCAGACAAGGTGATCGCAGACATCGGCGCAGGTACAGGATATTTTTCACTTAGACTTGCCCCAAGAGCCGAAAAAGTGATTGCCATCGAAATCGAACCTGCATTTATAAAATATCTTGATTCTTTGAGACTGGGATTACCAGAAAACCAGCAAAGCAAGCTAGAAACCAGATTGGCCAAAATCAATGACCCTTTACTCAAGCCTGAAGAAGCAGACATAATACTGATTATCAATACAATAGCCTATATTGACAAATTAGACGAATACCTTAAAACTGTCAAAAAAGGTTTGAAAAAAAATGGAAGACTGATCATTATTGATTATAAGATGAAAAAACTTCCCATCAATGCTCCACCAAAAGATGAGCGAATTTACTTGGACAAATTGGAAGAGATTTTGGAAGGAGCTGGTTACCAAATAGCACAATCAGATGATACTTCCCTTGATTATCAATATATATTAACAGCAACAAAAATTAATTAAAACAAAACACTGATAAACAATTTAATATGACAAACTTATCAAACCTAGACATTGGAATCGTAGTTGCTTGGATCAGCTTTATGATGATTTTTGGTATTTGGATTTCTTACAAAAGCAAAAAGGATACAGCAAATGATTATTTTTTAGCATCAAAATCATTGCCTTGGTGGGCAGTAGGAGGATCGCTCATAGCAGCCAATATCTCTGCCGAACAATTCATCGGAATGTCAGGGTCTGGATATGCGGTAGGATTTGCCATAGCAGCTTATGAACTTATGGCAGCCATTACTTTGCTTATCGTAGCGAAATACTTCTTACCTATTTTCATAAAAAAAGAAATATATACCATGCCCCAATTTCTCGAAAGGCGCTTTGATAAGCGAGTTCGAATAGGCTTGGCAATTTTTTGGGTTGGATTATTTGTATTGGTCAATATTACCACTGTTCTATATCTTGGTTCATTGGCATTACAAGAAATCATAGGCATTCCTATGTTGTATGCCATTATTGGTTTAGCCATTTATTCAGCATCATTTTCAGTCACAGGCGGCCTAAAGGCAGTTGCTCTTACAGATGTAGTCCAAGTTGTTGCTCTGATTTTTGGTGGATTGGTAGCTAGTTATATGGTATTGAATGCTGTCGGTGGTGGTGTATTATCTGGTCTCAGTACCTTAGTGGAGAAAGCTCCAGAAAAATTTGATATGATTTTGGACCAATCCAATCCAAAATACATTGATTTACCTGGTATAACGGTATTGGTAGGTGGAATGTGGATTGCAAATCTTTATTATTGGGGAACGAATCAATATATCATTCAAAGATCCCTTGCATGTAAGAGCCTAGAAGAAGCTCAAGATGGTACAGCTGCTGCCGCCTTGGTGAAAATCATACTACCACTCATCGTGGTAATTCCAGGTATTGCGGCCTATGTATTGGCTGCCGAAATTGACAAACCAGATCAAGCTTATCCTTGGGTCATAAGCAATTTTGTAGGATCGGGTTTTAAAGGAATAGCGCTTGCTGCTTTGATAGCGGCTATAGGTTCTTCTGTTGCCTCAATCGTCAATAGTGCTTCTACTATTTTTACATTAGATATATATCGCCCACTCTTTATGAAACAAGATGCGGAGAGAAATCAAATATTGACGCCACTAGAAAACAATAGCAGTCAACTGACAGTAAAGGAAGAAAATCAATTGGTCCGTATTGGAAAATGGTCTTCATTAATCTTTATAATTATTGGCGTTATTATAGCTCCATCACTTGGATCACTTGGAGAAGCATTCCAGTTTATCCAAGAATATACTGGGTTTATTAGTCCGGGTATTTTGGCAATTTTTATTCTAGGTTTATTCTGGCGTAAAACATCAGCAAATGCAGCATTTTGGGGTGTAGTAGTCTCATTACCACTCTCTATGTTCTTTAAGTTTTTACCTAAGTTTGTCGATCTTTCGGGCTTAGCTCCACTAGGTTTTTCAGCTTTGGCAGAAAGTGGTATTTACGAAATGCCGTTTTTAGATAGAATGGGATTTAGCTTTATCTTGGTCTCACTTATTATGATTCTCATCTCAATGAGAGATAATAAAAATGACGATCCAAAAGCCATATATTTTGATACAAATTATTTCAAAACGAGTACTGCTTTTAATCTCATGGCATTTGTAGTAGTAGGGATTGTGGCTGCAATTTATGTAGTATTTTGGTAATTTAATCAACGACTGTAAAGTAAGTGTAGATTAGTGCTGTTGTCTGCTTGTGTCTTATTTAGATATTACGCCATAATATTGAGTGTTAACTATTTATAGATTGATGCACAATATATCTTTGATATTAGCACGAATAAATATATTGATGTAGTTGCATGTAGTGGTACTGGTTTTTTTTCTACAAGCAATAATAATTTAGTTTACTCAAATATTGCTGTAATTTAATATCTAGGCAATGGAACTCATGATATAATTGTAAAAGATGAATTGGGTTGTTTGCTCACATTAACCTATACAAACCAAGCCATATCTTCTAATAAAAGAAACCCAGACAATATTAGTAAAATGTAATTCCATTTCAATTATAAAGTAGTTTAAAGTTCGCTCCAAGAGCTTTATAAAGCAATCTACTAATTTTCAATTGCAAAAAAAAAGGTTAGCTGATATTTCAACTAACCTTTTAATTTTTGCCTTTACCTAAACTTCTTAGACGTTAGCCTACTTTTCTTTGAAAGGGGCCGAGTCCGGCGACCCGACCCTCTAACTATGAAAAAAACTACTGTCTCCTATGACCTAAGTCAAAATATATCTCATACATTTTATTCCGGCTTTCGGAAAAAACACTTAAACATTCCACTAAAATTATTCTTGATAAGAATTTAACAGTGCAAAATTATAAATAATTTTTGTTATAACAAATATTACTTATAATTTTTTTTTAATAATTTAATGAAATAATTAACTCAAACTCGTCGTAGATCGTTTTATCACCTAAATTATCAAAAAATGAACCTGAACCATATTTGATATCAAATTCAGATCTATCCAATTTGATGCTAGCATTACCCTTTCCGTCTTTAACAGTAGCATTAAACTTGATTTCTTTTGTGATATTTTTGATGGTGATGTTGGCAGTGATTTTATACTCTCCCGCTACACCTCTTGATGACACTTTTGTAAATTTAATTGCTGCTGTTGGATGAGCTGCTACTCCAAAAAAATCATCAGACTTCAAGTGTCCTTCAAGTTTTCCTTTACCACCACCTTGCAAGTCAGTACAATCAAGACTATTCATATCTACTGTAAGCTCTCCACCAGTAAGCGTCATTTCATTAAATGATAAACTACCAGATTTAAACTTGATATTACCTTCGTGAGAACCTGTTACCTTATACCCTTTCCAATTGATATTAGAAGTTGTGGTATTTATTGGCTTAGCTGCTGGTAACACTCCATTAGCAAATGCAAAAGCCGAAGACAACAAAAACGAAAATGACAAAACTAAAAATTTCATAACTTTGATTTTATTTTTAAAAATTTACAATTAACATTTGTTGCAACAAATATAAGTACATATAGTTCTTATTTCAACTTTTTTTTCCACTTTTTAAGAAAACATTAACTAAATATCGTTATATTGTTGCTTTTCTAAAATAAATTGCTTCATAGCATCCAAATCGTTAGGTGTAAAAATAGTCCAATCTCCATACTTCCTAAACCATGTCATTTGCCTTTTTGCATACCTTCTGCTATTTTGTTTGATCATATTTATTGTTTCTTGGTAATTTGTCTTTTGTTCAAAATAATCAAAAAACTCTCGATAGCCCACAGTATCTAAGGCTCTCAAATCACGCTTGGTATAAAGTTGCCTGGCTTCAGCTTCAAGACCATGTTCCACCATCACATCCACCCTTTCATTTATTCGATCATATAAAATATCACGAGGTAGTTCCAATAAAATGGGTATAAAGTTATAAGGGCTTTTTTGTTTTGATTCTTTCATCAAAAACGCGGTGTATGAAGTACCTGAAACTTTGATGACTGATAAGGCCCTTATTATTCGTCTGGAATTATGTTTATCCACAATAGCGTAATACTTTGGATCCAATGCTTCAAGTTCGGCAAGCAAAGCACCAAGACCTTCGTTTTCCAATTTTGCATCATAATCTTTGACAATTTGTAATGGAATATCTGGAAAATAATCGATCCCATCAGTTAACGCTTTGATATACAAACCAGTACCACCACATACAATGGCAATATCGTGATCAACAAAATACGATTCTAAAGCTTGTTTGATTTCACTTTCATATCTTCCGACACTATAGTTTTCTTCAATACTTATGTGATTTACAAAATGGTGCTTCACTGATGCCATTTCTTCCTTTGATGGCTTTGCAGTACCGATCTCCATTTCTTTAAAAATCTGCCTGCTATCAGCCGAAAATATTTCAGCATCCAAATGCCTAGCAAGGTGCATGGCAACATGACTTTTCCCGACTGCAGTAGGACCTGCAATCAAAACTACAAATTTATTTTTGATAATATGGGTATTGGACATCCAGCTTTTATTAGCTTTACACCGCAAAAATAATCAAACAAACATGTTTTACCAATTTTTAAAAATTCTGGTTGGATTTACATTAAAGATATTTTATAGAAAGATATATATCAGCGGTACCGAACATGTAATGAATGGAAAAGCACAATTGGTAGCGAGCAATCACCCAAATGGTTTTCTTGAGCCTTTGATCATGGCTTGTTATTTCCCAAAAGACTTACATTTCTTGGTTAGAGGCGATGTGTTTGATAATCCATTCTTAAAACCTATATTGACATCAACCCATCAAATTCCGATCTTCAGATTTAGAGATGGATTTTCGAAATTGCGTGAAAACAGTCAAAAAATGGATGAAGGAATGCAGGTATTACTAGACAATAAGAATTTGTTGATATTTGCAGAAGGTGGAACCCAAAGTATAAAGTTTTTGAGACCATTGCAAAAAGGAATCGCAAGAATTGCATTTCAAACCATGGAAAAATCACCAGAAACTGATCTTGAAATCTTGCCTGTGGGAATAAACTTCACCTATCCAAGTCGATTCAATAAAGAAGTAATGCTACGTGTAAATAATCCACTACAAGTACGACCATATTTTGAGATGTACAAGCAAGATAAAAACAAAGCGACTGACACATTATTGAATGACCTCTTTGAGCGAATAAAAGGGAACGTAATCCATTTGGAAGACCAATCCAGATTAGGGGCTTTTGAAGATATGGCTGTTGCTTCAAGAATTCATCTCAATAATGCTTCGGTTTTACCTGTATTAAATCATAATACACAGCAATTAGACATAGAAAAAAACATAGCTTCATCAATAGACCAATTACAAGAATCGAAATACAACAACTTAATTGAAGAAATAAATAAACTTAAATTATCTCTAAAAAGTCAAGGACTTAGGTGGACTGACTTGCTCAAATCTCCATTAAATCTATCAAAATCTATAATTTTATTAATTAGTATAATTCCAGCCTTGTTAGGACTAATTTTCCATGGACTGCCTATCTTGGGTGGATATTATTTTACAAAATCTAAGGTAAGACAAAAAGAATTTAAGGCTTCAATCCTGATGGTTTCTACCTTAGTACTTACGCTTATTATGTATGTGATTCTAATTTTGGTCATTATTTTCACCAGTATATCATGGATATGGTTGCCAATAATCGTGGTATCAGGATTGTCGCTCAGACTTTGTTATACGATATATACACAGACCATTTTTAAAGGAAACAAAGTATTGCAAGACAGTCAAAAAATGGCGCAAAATCTCGTTTCAGCTTTAAAACAAGAACCCTGAAAGGCATTATTCTGCTGATTGTAATAATTTTATCGGGATGTAACCAATCTGAAAATAAAATGACAAAAAATGCTGAAAATGTGTCTAAAAAAATGCCCTATGCCATAGTGATACATGGTGGTGCGGGTACTATTGACAAAAAAAATATGGATAAAGCAACCGAGGATGCTTACAAAGCAGCACTAAATGAAGCCCTTGATGCTGGTGAACAAATATTGGCAAAAGGCGGAAAAAGCATAGATGCAGTTGTTGCAGCCATCAAAATCATGGAAGATAATCCCTTGTTTAATGCTGGCAAAGGTGCTGTCTTTACCCATGAAGGCAAAAATGAACTGGATGCATCCATCATGCATGGCGACAACCAAATGGCTGGTGCTGTAGGCAGTGTCACCACAGTTAAGAATCCCATATTATTGGCCCGAGCCATCATGGAACGCTCTGATCATGTGATGATGGTAGGCAAAGGTGCCGAGGCTTTTGCTGCCACTTGTGACTTAGAAATTGTAGATCCAAGCTATTTTTACACAGAGAAAAGATGGAAATCATTACAAGAAATTTTAAAACAAGATTCAGTAAAAACCCAACTGTCAGAAGACGAAAAAGGTAATAAAAAACATGGAACCGTAGGTTGTGTTGCCTTGGGTATGGATGGAAATATCGTAGCGGGTACATCGACTGGAGGTATGACAAACAAAAGGTACAACCGTGTGGGCGATGCACCGATTATAGGGGCAGGTACCTATGCGGACAATAGCACTTGCGGTGTATCATGTACTGGGCATGGTGAGTTTTTCATTAGATTTACAGTTGCTAGAGATATTGCTGCCATGATGGAATACAAAGGCATCACACTCAAAGAAGCCTGTAACGAAATAGTGTATAACAAACTAGTCAAAAAAGGCGGTGAAGGCGGATTGATTGCTATAGATAAAAATGGAAATATAGAAATGCCATTCAACACATCAGGTATGTATCGAGGTTGGGCAAAAGAAGGTCAAAGAGAAGTCAAGATTTATAAGTAATATGAAGTACCTCAAAGAAATATTATTGCTCGAAGCCATAATTTTTATTTTGTTTTGGCTCAATGATGAATATCTTGCAACTATGCTGACGTTTGTTGCAGTGCCAGTATTTGGAGGTATTCTGATTGTATCATTGATTGCTGAACGAATAGAAAAGTCCAAGATAACCAAGGACTATTTTTACCTAATGATTGGATTAGCGGCTATACCAGCCATCATCTTTTTAGTAATGCACTATGCAAATGGTGGAACCAGCTTCGATTGGTCCAAGGAATGACTACTATATTCGATAGCAAACAGCATTAATATTCATACCAGCGCCCACAGAAGCAAATAATACAATATCTCCTTTTTCTAATTTATGTTCTGGCATTTGATTTTTAATCACCAAATCAAAAAGCGTAGGAATAGTCGCCACAGAACTATTTCCCAATTTGTGGATACTCATAGGCATAATATGTTGTGGCATTTCTGTAAGCCCATAAAGTTTGAATAAGACCTTGATAATGCCTTCATCCATTTTCTCATTGGCTTGATGTATAAAAACTTTCTTTAAGTCGTGAATATCCACACCAGCCCTATCGAGACATTGCTTCATAGCCAAAGGCACATTTTTTATGGCATATTCGTACACCTTACGGCCTTTCATCTTGATGTAGCGAATGCGTGGATCCGAATCTGGGAAATACGACTTGCCGAAATTTATATATCCAGCCTCATCGACACAGTGAGATTGAGCACTACAAGCGATAATACCAGAATCTGAATCTTTATACTCCAATACTGTTGCTCCTGCACCATCACTAAATATCATACTATCACGATCGTAAGGATCAATCACTCTGGATAGTGTCTCCGAACCAACGACTAAAATTCGCTTTGCTATTCCTGCTTTGAAAAATGCATCACTATGTATCACTCCTTGCAACCAACCAGGGCAACCAAATAATATATCATAGGCTATACAAGAAGGATTATTGATTTTTAACTTCTGCTTCAGTCGAGATGCCAAAGAAGGCACGGCATCAGTTTGTATATGATGCTTCGTCACATCTCCATAATTGTGCGCAAAAATAATCTGATCTAACGACTCTGGGTCGATATTGGCATCTTCGAGTGCAACCTTTGCAGCCAAATAAGCTAAGTCAGACGATGTTTGATCTTGTTTTGCATACCTTCGTTCTTCAATCCCTGTGATTTCTTTGAATTTCTGAGTAATAATATCAGGTGGAGTTGCTACCCTACAATGGTCTTCACCATAAAAATCATGCACAGTAAAGTCTCTATTTGTCTTTATCTCATCAGGTATAAAACAACCTGACCCAATTATTACCGTTCTGGCCATGCCCTACTCTATTTTAATTTACTGTAATTAAACTCAAAGTTAATAGTAAAAATTATACTTTTGTAATTAGAAACAAAAATAATACAGAAATAAATGGTTACAATACCCGAGTCAAATATCAACGACATTATCGACCAATATCAAGATGAACAAAAATACCTTACCGATTTGAAAAGTTTGGCTAATGAGCAGCCTGATTTGATAGCCTTCATCGATCAAGAAAATTACAGCTTACTCACCAATGATGAAATAGCCTTACTGGAATATCTCACCTTGGTCATATACTTTTCATCCATGAAGTTGATCGAAAAAACAAACCAGATCCAAGGAAAAAACTTAGAAGCAGCTGAAGAAGACAATTGGAATACATTTAACGAGATAACGGCAAAGAGCTTTTTCAATAAACTTGATATCTTTTTCAAAGACTATCCACAGGAAGATTTACTGGCATTGGTAGAAGACAGTATTCAGCCAGATGAAGAAAACACTGTAACTCCTGTAGGTAGAGAAATCATTTTTGTGGCATCCAAAAGTATAATTGATACTATACATCAATGTAAATAATAATAAAAAGCACATTTTGATACCTAATATTGATATAAAAAAGGTTTCAGATATTTTTATTTTTCATATATAAATTATTTTTATTTAATAACTACTGATATGTAAGACATCTATAAAGTATGAAAATATTTAATATGAATATTTTTCTGAATATGCCTATTTATTTCCATTTTTTGGCACGGTATTGGACTTAATGATAGCAGTTCAGATTTATTTAAGGAATACTTAAGCAAATTGTTACTCGAGACCGGTTCAAGGGGAATTAGACCGGTCTCATTTTTTTTTGTATAGTACCCAATAAATCTACAATCCACTATTTTGCTTATTATTAGCACCACACTAAAAAGCTGATATAAAATGCAATCAACAATATTATCAATAAGACCATTCATTGGCTCAAAAGATTTCGACATCTCAAGTAAGTTTTACACCGATTTTGGCTTCACAGAGACTTCATTGTCACCAGATTTATCACTATACACATTAAATGACATAAGTTTTTACTTACAAAAGGCTTATGTAAAAGATTGGATAGATAACACGATGGTTTTTGTGCAAGTAGCAAATGTTTTCGAATTTCACAAAGTTATTTCATCCTTGGCTTTACCTGTCAAATATCCATCCACAAGGGTAAGTAGCATAAAACATGACACATGGGGCGATGAGTTTTTTGTGCATGATCCAAGTGGTATCTTATGGCATTTTGGTCAATTTCATTGATTTCACCTGGATAAATCTGCCCTTATTCCATAAATATATAAAACGCTCTGGTCATAGCAATCATTTCATCTGTGTAGTCATTTACTTGATCACTTTTATGAATTACCAAACTTTCTGTTTGAGCAAGACCGTCATATTTTTTTTCAAATCGGATGAGTAAGCGCTCTATGTTTTTTTCTGCTCTCGGGCGTACTTCTACGATTCGAACACAACCAAGATCGTACATAGATGCCATCTCAATAAATCTCAATCCTTCGAGATATGGCAAGATTACATCAAAATGCCCATTATCATTTAAAAGATTTTTTACTGCTCTTAATAAATCTACATGAGACAGTTTAATGGTATGGCGGACATTCGCTTTATTTTCATTGAGTGAAAATGTACCACCTGAAAAAAATGGAGGATTGCTAACTATTAAATCATACTTCACTTGAGTATCAGCTGCATATGATTGGATCGAATCATGGATACATGTCAAACGATCCGAAAAAGGGCTATTCCTGATGTTTTGTGTACATTGCTCAAAAGCTTGATCGTCAACTTCTATTGCATGAGATTCAAGTTTCAGATTCCTTTGTGCCAACATCAACGCTATTATCCCAGTTCCTGCGCCAATATCTAATGAACGTTTTTTACCACTAATATCCGACCAAGCTCCTAAGATCAGTCCGTCGGTATTTACTTTCATTGCACATTTATCCTGTCTGACATCAAACTGCTTGAGTTTGAAAACATCTTCCATCTTTTGGGTTTTTCCGCCGTGTAAAATCTACAACTTTATAACGCCAAAATATTTTATTTTGTTTTGGGCAATCCATTTTATAGCATAAATTCCAGCTGGGACTTCTGATAAACTTATCTCTTGTCGGCCTTCAAATATCTCTGAATCTCTGACCACATGACCCAAGGATGTCATAATTTGAATCCTACCCTGCTGTTTCGACTCAATAGTTAAAAAATCAACGACAGGATTAGGATAAAAATAAAATCCATCTTCTTGTAAATCAAATACATCAGAAAGC
The DNA here is from genome assembly GCA_937952155.1 of uncultured Saprospiraceae bacterium. GTDB lineage: Bacteria > Bacteroidota > Bacteroidia > Chitinophagales > Saprospiraceae > OLB9. The sequence continues at coordinate 606 of CALFYH010000336.1, read as the reverse complement.
ATTATTTCAATACAATCACTAATATAAGTACATCCTTTATAAGTAATGCCCAAGGCATATTTACCCGATTTAACGATTACAAAAGTATTGTTTGTTGCCCCAAAAAATGGTACAAATTCGTTTGCCTTGCATTCATACCACTGGTACGATGCTCCAGCAATGTTAAAAGTTTTCAGCGTATCTTTAGAAATGGAAAAAGTCGGTGCAAAATTGACTATCTTTATTTCAAAACGTATGATACTATCACATCCAGCCTTGGTCTGTAGATATTCGGTATATTGACCAGCATTGAAATATGTACTGCTGCCTATTGTCACACTGCCACCTTTGCAGATTTCAAAAAGCGTATCCATTTCGTATCTTGGGAAAATTTTAATGTTCAATATCAAGATGCTATCACAAAAATCAGTCTTGGTCAATGTATCACGAAAGATCCCTGCAACATTATATGATTTATTATTTACGGTAACGGACTCGCCACTACACAACGAAAAGTCAAGCGCTGTTTGTACTGTGTTCAATTTCATAACTATCAAAATTAATTTCTGTTGAAGCTTGCCATTCTAATAAGCTTGATGTTGGTTTTGCTGTGACTGTAAATGTGTT
>CALFYH010000335.1 GCA_937952155.1 uncultured Saprospiraceae bacterium | reverse complement strand
GTCGTATAAACGATATTTTTTCAGCACGGCGCTTCATGGTATTGTATTAATTTTATACACTCTAATATTAAATAACACGGATGTCGTCATTCAAGTTACAGGCAACGTATTCTCCGGCGGGAGACCAGCCTGATGCAATCCGCCAACTGACAGAAGGGATACAAAGTGGTGAAAAATACCAGACTTTACTGGGCGTTACCGGAAGCGGTAAGACTTTTACCATGGCCAATGTTATTCAGAATGTTCAAAGGCCAACATTGGTAATGACACATAACAAGACATTGGTTGCCCAGTTATATGGAGAATTCAAGCAGTTTTTTCCGGAGAACGCAGTCGGCTATTTTGTGTCTTATTATGATTATTACCAACCGGAAGCTTATATCACGCATTCGGATACCTATATCGAAAAAGACCTTCAGATCAATGAAGAGATAGATAAACTTCGATTGCGAGCCACATCGTCACTACTGTCTGGTAGGAGAGACGTGATTATTGTTTCATCAGTCTCCTGTATCTATGGTATGGGCAATCCAGAAGATTATAAAACGGGAATTATACGCATCGAAAAAGGGATGACGATATCTAGAAATGCGTTCTTGTATAGTTTGGTTTCTAGTTTATATTCCAGAACAGAGACAGATTTTCGTAGAGGTACATTCAGAGTTAAAGGTGATACGGTCGATATTAATCTGCCCTATGTAGAATATGGGTATCGAGTGATATTTTTTGGTGATGAAATCGAAGTCATCGAACAATTAGAAACTGTAAGTGGTAAGCGAATCACATCACTGGATCATGCAGCTATATTTCCTGCCAATCTCTATGTCGCACCTAAGGATAGGCTCAATCAAGTCATAAAGTCTATCGAAGATGAATTGTACAATCATGAGCGATTTTTCGAAGCTGAAGGTAGATATCTTGAAGCACAACGTATCAAAGAACGGGTCAATTTTGACCTGGAGATGATCCGAGAATTGGGCTATTGCTCAGGTATTGAAAATTATTCCAGGTTTTTTGATGGCAGGAAACAAGGAACAAGGCCGTTTTGTCTTTTAGATTATTTTCCGGAGGATTATTTGATGGTCATTGACGAAAGTCACCAAACATTGCCGCAGGTGAGAGGCATGTGGGGCGGAGACAGAGCCCGTAAGATCAATCTTGTCAATTTTGGTTTCAGGCTTCCATCTGCGATGGATAATAGGCCCTTGAATTTTGATGAATTCGAATCTGTGATCAACCAAGTGATATATGTGAGTGCTACGCCTGGAGATTTTGAATTGTCTAAGACCGAAGGCGTCGTGGTAGAACAACTCATAAGACCTACAGGACTATTGGATCCACCGATCGAAGTGAGACCGAGTATCAATCAGATCGATGACTTACTGGATGAAATCCAAAAAAGAATTGAGCTGGATGAACGTATCTTGGTGACGACACTGACTAAGCGAATGGCTGAGGAATTGACAAAATATCTCGTTAAGCTCAATATAAGAGTGCGCTACATACATAGCGAAGTGGACACAATGGATAGGGTAGAGATCATTAGGGATTTGAGATTGGGTGAGTTTGATGTTTTAGTAGGTGTAAATCTTCTTCGCGAAGGTCTTGATTTACCAGAAGTATCTCTAGTCGCAGTATTAGACGCTGATAAGGAAGGCTTTCTTAGAAATGCAAGATCGTTGACTCAAACAGCTGGAAGAGCAGCAAGAAATAGCAATGGTCTTGTGATTTTTTATGCGGACAAAGTTACAGAAAGTATGGAAAACACTATAGATGAAACCAATAGACGTCGTGCAGTGCAGATTGCTTATAATCAAGAACATGGCATCACACCTACAACTGTATTCAAATCTAGAGAAGATGTACTTAACCAAAAATCTATCTTGGATATACGTGGTAAAAAGCCGATTCCATATATAGAGCCTTTAGAAAAAGATATGATAGCGGCAGATCCAGTAATTGCGTATATGAACAAAGATCAAATAAGCAAACTTATCTCTGAAACTGAATCCAAGATGAAAAAAGCTGCTAAGGATCTCGATTTTATCACGGCGGCACAACTCAGAGATGAATTGAATGCACTTAAGAAAAAGCTTTAATGCTGGGCTATTTCTTTACTCCTTCAAATGTACAATCGTCATTTACAGGAGTGCCAGCTTGTATTTCTATTCCATTGATGGTGAATGATTCGGTTGTCACCAGGCCAACTTTCATATTTCCATTCAATTTTTTACTATCATCAGATAAAGTAAGCAGCGAATTTATAGAGACATTAGCTTTTACATCGATATCAGGGTATATTGGGTTAAGTTTTTTAGCGTTAACGACTAAATTTTGAATAATTGTGTCTATATTTATCGTATTACTTGTAATCACACCGTCAAATTTTATATCACCTGCAATTGAACCAATATTTAAGTTGACCCTGTCTTTTTTTGTGTTTTCAGTTATTTCAAGTGTTGCCCCATTAAATATTTGAGTCGCATTATTACATAAAACTTTGACATCATAAACGCTAATAAATCTCTTCTGATAATAGCAATTGCCTTCATCTACTGTTGCATTTGCATTGTAATTATCTGCCAGCGCATCTCTACAACCTTTGATAACAGGGTCAGTTTCAGGATCTTTTTTACAAGAAAAATTGACTAAAGCAATGCAAACCAGAATAACAGTAAATTTTAAAATTGATGACATAGAT
>CALFYH010000334.1 GCA_937952155.1 uncultured Saprospiraceae bacterium | reverse complement strand
CTCGAATCTATTTTAAAAAGAATGCAGGCGCATGGTTTTCAAGACCAGGAACTTTAGCTTCAGGAACAAGTACGAATGGATTTTGGAATTTTAATATTGTTGTTGCTGATATGGGAGGAATCATTCTAGGTGATATTATAACTTATTATGTTATTGCTCAGGATATTAAATCTCCAACAAATATATCTTCAAACCCTTCATGCGTCACAGCTGTCGATGTTAATAATGTAACTATTCCACCTGCAACGCCGTATACAATGAATGTGTTATCTGCATTAAATGGGACGTATACAGTTGGAATTGGCGGAAACTATACTACATTAACTGCTGCCGTGAATGCATATAATAACAGTTGTGTGACTGGTCCGGTTATTTTTAATTTGATAGACGCCACATATCCTTCGGAAACCTTTCCAATAACAATTAATCAAATATCAGGTCAGTCTTCTGTGAATACTTTGACCATAAAACCAAATTCAGGTGTTAATGCAACACTTTCTGGTTCTTCAACAACTGGACTTATAGTGTTGAATGGGGCTGACTACGTAACTATTAATGGATCAAACGGCAACGTAATTAATAGTGTTTGTCCATTAGTTACGGCTTCTAGAAATTTAACAATAATGAATACAAATGCCTCAACGACCTCTGCAGTTATTTGGTTACAAACGGCAACAGGAAGTAATGGGTCTACAAATAACAATATACTTAATTGCAATATTGAGGGTCAAGCTAACACTGCAACATTGTTTGGTATCGGATCAGGTTCTACATCAATAAGTACAACTAGTTTAGGTACAGGAAACAGTTTTAATTCATTCATCAACAATTCAATTAAAAAGACCCAATTCGGTATTTACACTCAAGGTGCTTCAATTTCTAATAAAAATGAGGGTAATAATATAAACTTAAATCTCATCAATTCTGCAAGCCCGGACAATGTGGCTAAAGGTGGAATTCAATTAGGTTTTGAGAATAATGCTATGGTCTTAGCCAATAACGTTTCTAATATTTCTCAAACAAGTTCTCCTGATGTTTTTGGTATTGCTTTAGGTTTAACAACTATTTCAGGTACAGGTTTTACTGGAAATGATGTTACGAACACAACAGTATCAAAAAATATGGTTGGTGTTATCTCTAATACAGGAACTTTTTCTTCATGTGGGATTACAGTTGCCTCTGCTATAAGTGGAACCAATCTTATTGATAACAACATAATTAGTGGTGTTTTTGCAAATGGAACTTCACCAGATTTTGCAGCAGGTATTTTTCTAGGTGGAGGAGTTGGATCTACAACCAAAGTTTATTATAACACAGTTCAATTAAGTGGTACAGGTACAGGTGGATCTCAAAATAATGTAGCTTTAGCAGTTGGAGGAGTTACGCCAGTAGTAGATATTAAAAATAATATTTTAGGAAGCATTGGAAATAATGGAACTGGTAATAATTATGCCATTGGTTTAGCATATACAAGTACTGTTGGCAACTATGCAAACCTTACTTCAGATTATAATAATTTCTTTTTTGCGACAGGTGGAGGTTCAATATCCGGCATTGGTGTAGTTGGTGGATTGGCATCAGGGGGCACTCAAAAATTGACATTGGCCAATTGGCAAGCTGAAACGGGTAGAGATTTAAATTCAATAAATGTAACACCTCTTTTTGTTTCCAGTTCCAATTTGCATTTAGTTATGGATCCGGCAAATGCTTGTTTAAATCAAACAGCTACACCAATTGCAGGTTTTCCTGTGGACATTGATTGTGCTACTAGGAGTACCACAAATCCGGATATTGGTGCAGATGAATTCAATGGAACAGACATCACCATTGCAGTGACCGAAACTTCAGGCACGCCAAACAATAAAACTATTTGTATTGGCTCATCGGCAACGATTACTACTACAGGAGGAATAAGCCACAAGTGGAGTACTGGCGCTGTAACAACAAGTATAAACGTTTCTCCTTCCATAACCACTATATATGCAGATACTGTGACTTTAGCAGGTGGCTGTAAAGTCGTTATGGTTGATACTATAAATGTAGTAGGTTTGCCAACTGCAAGTATTTCTCCATCTGCTCCTACCATCTGTTTAGGTAAGAGTGTGAATCTTACCGCTTCAGGAGGAGGTACTTATTTCTGGACTACTGGGGAATCTTCATCTACAATAACTGTAAGTCCTGGATCATCGACAACTTATATTGTTACAGTTACTAATTCAAATGGATGTACAGCTACGGCAAGTGTATTTGTTATGGTTAACCCATTACCGCCTGCGTCAATTTCACCTTTAAACCCATCTATTTGTGAAAGCCAATCTGTGATATTAACTGGAAATGGTGGTACAAGCTATTTTTGGAGTACAGGAGCTTCAACAACTTCAATTACTGTAAGTCCTTCAATGACAACCACATATACTGTTACAGTTACAGGAGCAAATGGTTGTACTGCTATTGCAAGTTCAACCGTTACGATAAAACCTAGTTCAATATTAACAGAAACCCATGTAGAACCAACTACTTGTACCTCTCTAAATGGATCCATTGATTTAACAGTTACCGGTGGGGCTGGTCCATTTACATATAACTGGTTCACTTCTGATGGAATAGGATTAGTGAATGGAGTTCAGGATCAAACAAATGTAAGTGTAGGAACTTATGTTGTTACAGTAACAGGAAGTAATGGCTGTTCTTCAACAAAAAGTATTACACTGAATGGCCCGGGAGGATGTTTTGTTTGTCCTACAATTGGGGGATTAAGTAAAAATACTAATGCAACTTGCAAAACATCACCAATAACCTTAACAGCGACTGGTTTAGTAAATATGGGTTCTACATACGGTATCACCTTCAAGTATTCACTTTCTGCATTACCTGATCCATACGTAGGCGGAACTGTACTTGGTACTGTACCTAATGGAGGATTAAGTGGAGGTGGAACTACTGCCATATTAAATACGTCTATACCAGTAGCAGGAAATTACTTCTTGTATGCAATCTTGTCGCCAACACCAATTGCAACATCATGCAGACCATCAGCAAATAATACAATAATAATCACTCTGTGTGAAGTGACCATATCTGATCCATGTACATGTTTAAACAATTCGACCAACACAGCCAATGGTCAATTTGGTGAACAAGTAAAAGTTACGGCACCATCAGGTCAAATATGGACCTTAACTGCAAATACAGGATTGTATACGACTACAAGTCCTGCACCACCATCTATGCCAGTATTAATTCCGGTAGGCACTATATTGACAGAAATGACTGTAGGCAATGGAACGAGTATGTACGTTCTTAATGGAAGGCATATAGATGCAAAGGGATATAATGTCACGGTTACAAATGGAACTTTTACAAGTTCAATAGGAGAGACCTGTTATTATCCTAATCCACAGATAGATAATTTAAATGCAACATATTGTATTACAGATCCTCCATTTACCTTATTAGGTTCTGCTCGATTAGGGGATAATAGCGGTGCAGCAACGGGTGTGGGAAGTTTTATGATAAATGGAGTTAATGCGACTATTTTTAATCCAGCCACACTTGGAAGAGGAGTGCATACTGTAAAATTCAGATTTGATGCAGCAGATGGAGTTCCAAATGGAAGTCATCCAGGTTGTATACAAGATACAACAAGAACTACGGTAGTAGATACGACAAGACCGAGCAATGTATGTCCGGTAGCATTGAACGTAGGATGCGCAACGGACGTTCCGGCACCAAATCCCTCATCGGTGATAGTTACAGATAATTGCCCTGGCCCATATACAACGATATTTGTAAGTGATGTTATAACTAATCAAACATGTGCCAATAGGTACACAGTAACCAGAACCTATAGAACAACGGATGCTGCAGGAAATTCAACAACTTGCAGTCAAACGATAACAGTGAATGATATTACGCATCCATCACTCATATGTCCAGCACCAGGGACGGTATCATGCGCCTCATTGGTTCCGGCTCCTGATCCAAATTTAGTTGTGGCAGCAGATCTATGCGGAAATGTTGGTATTATCAAAGAATTCGTTAGTGATGTAATTACAAATCAAACTTGTGCAAATCGCTATACCGTCACAAGAACCTATAGAGCAACAGATGTTTGTGGTAATTCCGGAACATGTACTCAAACAATAACAGTAAATGATCAAACAGTACCAGTTATCGTTTGTAAAAATATAACCGTTAGTATTCCACTTAGTGGAACCTTAGTGTTAACACCGACAGACATGATTGTTAGTGCCACAGATAATTGTGGAGGAGCAGCTAGTGTAACGCTTAGTGCAAGTCAAACTACCTTTACATGTGCTGATCTTGGTGTTAGATCTGTAACGCTACGAGCAACAGATGCCTGTGGATTGTTCTCAACATGTATTGCATTAGTTACGGTACAAGACAACATTCTTCCAGTAATTAATTGTTCAAAAGATTATACAGTACATCTGGATCCGGGAGAATGTAGTAGAATCATCAACTTCGCATTACCTGATGCCACAGATAATTGTACACCTCCACCAACAGTTGTTCAAACAGGAGGATTGGTGAGTGGAAGCGATTTTCCAAGAGGGGTGTCATGTCTTACCTTTAAGGCTACAGACGCAGGAGGAAATATGGCGACGTGTACTTATTGTATTACGGTCTTAGAATATGCCAACCCAATAAGAGAATTAGTATGTAATGACGAAGTACAGATATCATTAGACCAAAACTGTGAAGCCACAATTAATGCAGACATGGTATTGGAAGGTGGACCGTACGGCTGTTATGATGATTATATAGTACAAGTAAGATACTGGACAACTACTGGAAACGGCGGTTTGATCGATCGCAATCTGACAAAACCAGGAATCCAAATCAATGGAAATGAAATAGGAAAGGAGTTAAAAATAACCATCATAGATCCTGAGACAGGTAATAGCTGTTGGGGTCATGCAACAGTGGAAGATAAGTTAGCACCATTGTTAACTTGCCCTAGAGATACTTGTTTGCCATGTTCATCGGCTACAACACCATCTATTACAGGAGTGCCAACAGTGATCGAGAATTGTGGAGGAGCTAGTGTAAGCTACAGAGATAATGAAACCAAAGGTGGCTGTGCAGCGGGTTATGAATTGATCATTGATAGAACCTGGACTGCAATAGATGCATCGGGTAATAAATCGACCTGCGTACAAAAGATAATGGTAAGTCTGGGAACTTTGGCTACCGTATCAGTACCAAGGAATTATGATAATATCGAAGAACCAGCATTGAATTGTAACGAGAAAATCGATCCAAATAAGAATGTTGGTCCACATATGTCAGATTTCCCTGAATGCGTAGACGGATATTTATTGGATTCAGCCTACTGGCGAGCTAATCCAAACCAACCAAATATCTATCCAAACAGAAGAATCCCAAGAGTATTGGGCTGGAACTGTATAGATGATCCAAATAGTCCGAACTACGGACATCCAAGTCCTGATGTGGTATATTATCCAGCACACAGACAATGGTCCCAAACGAATCCATTATGTTGGGGTCCTGACACGAGAGTAATGTGGCATGGAACAGGTCGCCCAAGCGGATCGAACTGTGCAAACTTAGCCATTACCTTCCAGGATATTATATTTGATTTGGCAACACCAAATTGTAATGCAGGCCCAATAGGTTGCTATAAAGTATTGCGCCAATGGACGGTATTGGATTGGTGTACATCACAAGTAGGCGGACATAACCAGATCATCAAAGTAATGGATCAGGAAGGGCCACAGGTATTGTATCCTGATAGCACGCGAGTGAATATGGAAACATGGACATGTACGGGAAGATGGGATGTACCAAAACCATGGATATTGGACAATTGTTCAGAAGAATTACACTATACCGTTGAAGTAGAAAATGGAACGGTGTTAGGTGATGAAATAGCAGGTTTTGTAGTGATTGATTTACCGGAAGGCATACAAAATGGTTACATTATCGCAGTGGATTGCTGTGGAAATATAACGAAGAAACGAGTTGTATTAAACGTGTTGGATAAAACACCACCACAAGCAGTATGTAGAACGAGAACTGTAGTCAGTCTTAACGGAAATCAGGATCCTGGTACCAACTACGCCAGACTATATGCCAAAGATCTTAATGAAGGATCATTCGATAACTGTCAGCCGCATGTATGGTATAAGACGATTAGAATGGCCGAATTGTTGGGAACCAACAGTGGAAGTAATTCAAATAACGTAGTAGCATGTACAGGCTTAAATGGGGATGATAATGTTGTATTAGCAGGTAACCAAGTGTACTTTGATGATTATACCCAATTCTGTTGTGCAGATGTAGGACAAAAAATCATGGTGGTGTTGCGTGTGTTTGATGTAGATCCGGGAGCTGGACCACTTACACCGGTATCGATGACGAACCCGAATAGTGCATTATTTGGAAGATTCAGTGATTGTATGGTAGAAGTAGAAGTACAGGATAAGAGCGTACCTACAGTGGTACCACCACCAAATATGGTAGTGAGCTGTTGGTATTGGTTTGATATTAATAAAGCGACGGATCCGAATGATCCAACGTTTGGTCGAGTAGTAACAAGCTTATCAAACAGAGGAAAAGTAAAAACATCCGATATCGTGTGTCATAAATTCTGCGAAAGAAATCAGTATACCGGATATCCAGGCTATGTACAAACGAATCAATTGCCAATACCGGCACCGAATTTGGCGTGCAACTATTACAACCAATTGTTTGATACAGCACACTGGGATCGTAAATATGAGTTAGTATGGGGCTTTGATGGATATGCAATCAATGCATGTGGAACCTCAGCAACGATCGTAGTGAATGACTTAAGAGAATGCGGACAAGGACAAATCCAACGTATCATCACAGCAACAGGACCAAACAATAGTCGTGTGAATGCGATCCAGACTATCTGGGTAGTGGATTGCGATCCATTCTTTATAGATCCATTGAATTGTAATGATCCAAGATATTCAGATATCCAATGGCCAAATGGCGTATGTAACCAAAATCCAATCGTAATCGATGGATGCGGAGCAGATATCAGCCCTGAGAATCCACAATTGGGTAAACCGGTAGTGGTGAATAATGCAGATGACAATTGTGCATTAATCTCTATAGAAAAATTTGATGAGATCTTCACCATTGAACCAGATGCATGCTTCAAGGTATTGCGTAAGTGGGTAGTGATAGACTGGTGTCAATACGATCCATTCATCGATCCAAACTTCGGAAGATGGGAAGCATTACAAGTGATCAAAGTAAGGGATCAAGATAAACCGGTAGTTACGTGTCAAGTTGGTCCATGTGAGCCAGCAGTGATCGATCCGACATTGAAAGTGTGTGTAGGTCATATCAGCTTAACAGCAACAGCGACAGATAACTGTACACCTGTAGATTGGTTGTTCTGGGAATACAAGATCGATGCATACAATGATGGAAAAGGAATCCACGGAGGCTGGGATTACAGAGTAGGAACGTTGACCCAACGTCAATACAATGCAGGAGATACGGTAGAATATAGCCATAATCCATTTGCAGATGACAGACACAATCCATTCAATGCAAGTGGTACCTATCCAATAGGTATACATAAGATCCGATGGAATGTAGAGGATGGTTGCGGAAATATAGGAGTGTGCGAAACATTATTTGAAATCAAAGATTGTAAAGCACCAACACCATATTGCTTGACAGGTGTGATCACCGTACCAATGCCATCATCAGGATGTGTAGATATATGGGCTAAAGATTTAGACCATGGAAGCTATGATAATTGTACACCAAAAGATAAATTGAAGATCTATTTTGATGGTGATGCGAACAAACCAAGTTTGACCATCTGCTGCGATGATTTTGTGAATGCTAAGGTGAATGACGAGTTAATCATCAATGTGGAAATGTGGGTAGAAGATGAGGAAGGCAATAAAGACTATTGTAAGACCATAATTGTGGTGCAAGACAATGATAGCATATGCTTGAATGTAGGATCGTTTGCTAAGATTACCGGAAATATCAAGACAGAAGGAAATGAAGAGGCGAGACCTGTAAATGTACAATTGGAACGCAATGCAAGGATGATGCGTGAGATGACCGGAAGTCCATATTCATTCGGTAATTTAGTGGTAAATGACGAGTACACGATCAAGCCAACGAGAAATGATGATCATTTGAATGGAGTAAGTACAGCAGATATCGTTAAGATCCAAAAACACATCTTGGGTCAGACCATTATAACGAGTCCATACAAATTGATAGCAGCAGACGTAAATGCCAGTGGAAGCATAACAGCATCAGATATATCTGAAATCAGAAAATTGATCTTAGGCGTTACTCCAGCGTTTACAAAAGTACAATCATGGACGTTTGTGCCAAGTACCTATACATTCTTTGATCCAACGAAGCCATGGACAGCACCGCGTTCATCAATAGTGATACCAACATCGCCAATAGAGTACAAAGAGAACTTCATGGCAATCAAGATGGGAGATGTGAACGGCAATGCAAAAGCAGGCTTAGCTGGAACGGCAATTCGTACGACCGGAACCTTGAATTTTGTAATTGAAGAAGGAAATGTTGTAGCTGGTCAGACGTATAAAATGAATGTTAAATCAAGTGATTTTGCAAACATTGCAGGCTACCAATTTACGATGAAGTATGACAACGAAAGTTTGGTATACGAAGGAGTAGAGCGAGGTAGCTTAAATATCAATGAAAGCAATATAGGAACCATCAGAAGTGGAGTGATCACAACAAGCTGGAACTCAAATGTGGGAGAAAGCTATAAATCAAACGAAGTATTGTACAGCATCGTGTTTAAAGCAACAAGAAGCGGCAATATCAGTAAGATGATCAGCATCACGAGCGATGTAACAAGAGCAGAAGCATATGACAACCTGGATCAAGTGAAAGAGGTTAAATTAGGTGTACGCACCGATAAAGGAATTGTAGAAACAGGAGTATTCGAGTTGTATCAAAACGAGCCAAATCCGTTCAGCAAAGAAAGTGTCATCAGCTACCGCTTACCGGAAGCATCAGCAGTTAAATTAACGGTGTATGATGTAACAGGAAAAGTAGTAAGAGTATACGAATTGGCAGGACAAAAAGGCTTAAATACATATAAGATCACGAAGAGTGAATTAAATACTTCGGGTGTCTTGTATTACCAATTAGATGCAGCGGATCATACCTCAACAAAACGTATGATTGTAGTCGAATAAAAATTAAACTTAATTAAATAAAGAAGGCTTGTTATTTATTTAACAAGCCTTTTTTATTTAATATTTTATCAAAAGATTTTGCTTTGAATAATCATCCAGCTTTTATTAAAAAAGAGATTCTCTTTCTATTTAGATACAAAATAACTTTCCTGGTATTGTTTTATTAATTCAATTGGATTATTTAAAACATCACTCAATGCAGTAATGAAAGAATCTTTTTTAGCTAATTTGATAGCGTATTGTAATGGTTCGGTATCGTCTGATATATATTCATAACTACCTGATGGATTGAAATTTTGGATACCTTGAATTAATAAATCAACTATGGCATCCGATGTTCTACCGCGTAAAAATTTAGCCTGATGAATAATGATGTGGTCAAACATTTCTGCTGATAGTTCACCTAACTGGATAATTGATTCATCTGGGCGGTCGCCAGTTCCTGTAATAATTCCAATTTTGTTTGGACTATCAATTGAACTTAGAAAGTCACGAATCCCACTAAATCCTTCTGGATTATGCGCGAAATCAACCATGACTTTAAAATTTGGAAAATCATAAATATTTAACCTCCCAGGTGTTTGTTCCACTGAAGGAAAAAATGATTTTAATCCGTTGGCAATTTGTTCTACAGTGAAGCCTTGTGTAAAACAAGTTAGACTCGCTGCAAGAGCATTGGCAATCATGAACGGAACCTTACCTCCAAAAGTAAGTGGAATGTCTTCAGTTTTGATTAATGTTGTAGTTGTGGTTTGATGGAATATTTTTATAAATCCATTCTCAACAAATGCAGCTGTTCCACCTTGTTGGATATGTGTTTTTAAATTTTCGTAATTCGGATCTAAACTAAAATAGGCTACTTGACATTTTGCTTTCTGACCAATTTGATAAGTATATTCATTTTCCAGATTCAAAATTGCATAGCCATTTGTTTTAACAGCATCAACAATAAGACCTTTTGCTTTTGATAAATCATCTAAAGTGTGAACATCTGATAATCCAAGATGATCACTTGTTATATTTGTTAATACAGCGGCATCGCACTCCGTAAAAGCAAGACCCGCTCTTAAAATACCACCTCTGGCCGTTTCCAATATGGCGAAATCCACAGTTGGATCGCGAAGTACAATAAGCGCACTTCCGGGACCGGTAGTGTCTCCTTTTTCAAGCATTCTCCCTCCTACATAAACGCCATCACTGGTGGTAAATCCTGTTTGTATTCCTGATTGTTGGATGATATGTGAAATCAATCGAGTTGTGGTAGTCTTCCCATTTGTTCCTGAAACGGCAATGATGGGTATTCTTGATTTTTCAGATTTAGGAAACAATGAATCAACAAAAGTTGAAACGAACGGATTATCTCTCGCAACACTATTTTGATAAAGATGAAACTGCGGATTGGCGTTTATCTGGAGCAATTCCGCATCTGGATTGTTGATGCCATCTGAGACTATTAAGATTTCTCCATGAATTAATCCTAATAATTGGCACCATCGTTCTAATCGTAAACATGTATTCTCATTCAAATCATCTTTATAGTTTTGATCAATAATTCCATGGAGATAATGAATTGATTTTTGCACACGGTGGTTTAAAATTAGTATACCAAAAGATGATGGATAGGAGTCTATATTTTCAGGATTTTTGATATATGGGATTGAATGTTCATACAAAATATCAGTCAACCAACTTCTGTTTGATGCAATCAAATAGGATATTGCATTAGTCTGTTCAGAAAGGCTACTGTTTAATCTTTTTTGAAATTTACCGTACCCCAACTGCACTAATTCTTTTCCAAATAATGGTATAACCGGAATGTTCCGATGTTTTATTTCTTTAAGAACAAGATTTAAACTTTCATCTTGTTCATCCAGTGCTTTCAGTTGCTTTATTTTTTCAATAGCACCTGTAGGGTTGAAAGATTTCTTATTTAATAATTGATCAAGAATTTCA
>CALFYH010000333.1 GCA_937952155.1 uncultured Saprospiraceae bacterium | reverse complement strand
CGCTCTTCCGATCTAAAATTACATAACTTACTAGATTCTACTGAGATTTACATACACATGATATTAAAATAATATCTAATAAATCATTGATCCATCTCACATGCCTTACATATTATTTTTTACAAAATATATTATTTTATTTTATTGATATTCTGTATATTACAAATTTTATTTACGAAATACGTATATGTATTTTAAAATTTTTATACAGAATGCTTTCATTGTAATTAAAAATGTATTTACTTTGCGTTAGAGTCTGGCTGAACAGTGCTGTATAAAGATATATCACTTTTCGTTATTGTTCCCGCGATTGGTGACTTATGGAAAGCGGAACATTTTTTTTAACTTCTTTAAATTTTCACTAATGAAAACCAGAAGAAAGAGTGCAGCGATTGCAGCAGCACAAAACAGACTTGCAGGATTGACTAATATCGATCCTGTTATTGATTTGGGTAACGGGCTGAGTGTTCAGTCGTACCAAGCCAAAATTGAGATGACTCAGGCTAAGTTGGATGCTTATGTCAACACCGTAGCCAAAGCTGATGCGGCCAGAGTTATGTTAAATGATGCAGAAAAAGAGCTAAATGATTTTAGCGATCACATCATGCGTGGTGTTTCTGTAAAATTTGGCTTGAATAGTGCTGAATACGTCAGTATAGGCGGTACTCGAAAGAAAGACAAAAAAAGACCGGCTCGTAATAACCAGTCTTCTATTGTCAATAGCGAAAATGAAGGTTAATTTGAACGATTTGCTTCATTAAGCGCTGAAACCAGGCCTCTCTATTTTGAGGGGCCTTTTTTATTTATTCTTGTAAAACTTTATTCTCTTTCATCGATTCTATAGATACAAATTACTTGCCACATTATAAATTAATATTTATATCGGTAGCCAAATTAAAATCTAAATCAAATCAGGTATATATTATGCTGTAACGTCAACAGCATTGGTAGGTCTATTATTTTGAGTATTCGGTTGATACAATATTTGATTGTTGATTGCATGTCTCCATCAAATATTTATACAAAAATAAGTTAACTTTTGATAAAATGGTACAATTTCATGAAAATATTTTCATTTATATTTTAATATCTTAATTAAAGGCTTGATTTCACATCTCGCCTACCCCAAATGTATCTCAAGGTTGTATATTTTAATTATTAATATACAAAATATTGAATAGAGTAGTTATTTTTTAAATATTATGCTTATTTTTAAGTCAATTATTGGTTTAAATGAAGCTTTTTTTAGAAACAAAAAAGGGAATCATCGCTGACTCCCTTTCTACATTTATTTATTTTGGATTTTATTACCCACCAAAATCATCAAAAGAAACATTTTCTTTCGGAATACCCCAATCGTCTGCCATTTTAAGGACAGATTGGTTCATCATTGGTGGACCACAAAAATAAACCTCTACTTCTTCAGGCGCTGGATGTTTACTCAAGTATTCAGCAATTACCACATTATGGACAAAACCTTTGAAACCATCACCTTCTGGATCATTTAGATCCTTTTTGAGTACCCAATTATCTTCAGGAAGTGGATTATCGAGCGCTACTGCGAATCTAAAATTAGGGAAATTTCTCTCGATTTCTCTAAACTCTTCAATGTAAAACAACTCTTGCTTTGTCCTACCACCATAAAAGAAGGTCACTTTACGACCAGTTTTTAATGTTTGGAACAAATGATACAAGTGCGATCTCATTGGAGCCATACCAGCGCCACCACCTACATACAACATTTCGTTTTGTGTAGGTTTTATAAAGAACTCACCATAAGGACCAGAAATAGTTACTTTGTCGCCAGGTTTTCTCGAAAAAATATAGGAAGAACATATACCTGGATTTACCGCTTCATATCCATCCCACTGACGCTTGCCATCTGGGCCAACTTTAAATTTGAAAGGTGGTGTAGCAATCCTAATTGTTAGCGATACAATATTTCCTTCAGCTGGGTGATTGGACATCGAGTACGCTCTGAATATAGGCTCATCATTGACCATTTTCAGATTCCACATTTTATTTTGATCCCAATCCTTCTGAAATTTGTCTGGCCTGTCGTGATATTTGGGATGCGCAGTAATATCAATATCTTTATAATCTACTGTAACTGGCGGTACATCTATCTGTATATAGCCACCTGCTTGAAAGTCAAGATTTTCTCCTGGAGGCAGTTTTACAATAAATTCCTTGATAAATGTTGCCACATTATAATTAGAAATTACTTCACATTCCCATTTCTTGATGCCAAATATCTCCTCTGGTATTCCGATTTTTAGGTCTTGACGTACCTTAACCTGACAAGCCAGCCTCATTCCTTCTGCTGCTTCTTTGCGTGTAAGGTGATTCATCTCTGTAGGAAGTACATCACCACCACCATCATAAACATGACATTCACACATGGCACAAGTACCACCACCACCACACGCAGATGGCAAATAGATATTTTTATCACTCAAGGTTGAAAGTAATGAAGATCCTGGCTGTACCAAGATTGGATTTTCTTCATCCCCATTGATTACAATTTTTACATCTCCCTGAGGAACCAATTTTTTTCTGGCGTAGATCAACATAAAGGAAAGTCCCAATATGACTGCAGAAAATATTATTACTGATAGTGCAACAAACATTTTTTTTCTTTTTTTGACTTATTTAAATGCTGCTGGGTCGATACCCATTAATCCCATAAAAGCAATACCCATCATTCCTGTGATGAAAAATGCCATTCCCAATCCTCTCAAAGCTGGAGGAATATTCGAATAGGCCATTTTTTCCCTTATACCAGCAATAGCTACGATAGCAAGTGCCCATCCAAAGCCACCTCCAATTCCAAAAGACAATGACTGACTAAAGTTATACTCTTTGGTAATCATAAATAATGATCCACCAAGAATCGCACAGTTCACTGTAATAAGTGGTAAGAAGATACCTAATGAATTATATAGTGATGGTGAAAATTTTTCTACTACCATTTCAACCAATTGTACCAAAGCTGCAATGGTCGAAATAAATATGATAAATCTCAGAAAAGTTAAATCAATTCCGAAAAATCCATTCTCACCTAATAAATAATAATCTATTAACCAGTTCATCGGGATAGTTATTCCCTGAACAAATATTACCGCAATTCCAAGTCCCAATGCTGTTTTTACGCTTTTGGAAACAGCCAAAAACGAACACATACCAAGAAAATAGGACAATGCCAAATTTTCTATGAAGGCTGATTTTACAAATATATTGAGTATATCTCCCATGATTTTTACATTGATGAGTTTAAGAAATATCTACTAATTTAGGATTGCGCGAACGCTGGATCCAAATAAAAATGGCTATGAGAAACATTGCCGCTGGCGACAAGATTGCCAAGTTATTAGCTGTGTACCAATTTAACCAAGAAGTTGAACTAGTATTTAAAGCATATTCAGCT
>CALFYH010000332.1 GCA_937952155.1 uncultured Saprospiraceae bacterium | reverse complement strand
ATTGTCTTGTGCGCCACCGTAAAAAAGGTGAGGTTTGTGTGGATTATATCCAATTCTGTAAAATTGTGTGGTAGGAATATTTTCTATTTTAGACCAGATTTCATCCGAAATATTAGAACTATAAGCGCCACCATCCGTCGTGAGATACATCTTATCTTTAGAAAAAATCAAGTCGTGCTTATCAGCATGCACATCATAGAGCCACCACGGCGGCACTGCTCTTAACCATGATTGACCTCCATCTTTACTCCGAAACATCTCTACTCCCAACAAAAAGACATCGTTTTCATCATTTGGATTAATCCTAATTTTCCCAAAGTACCACCCAAATCCACCATAAATATCTGGATTTACGCCACCACCTACACTTTGCCAAGTCTCGCCGCCATCAACTGACTTAAATACATCTTTCAAATCAAAAGAGGTAGCATCTGTATAGCAGGCATATAGTACATTGGGATTTGATATTGAGATATCAATGCCGATACGACTTGATGCGTCCATAGGCAATCCACCTTCCAAAATCTTCCAATTTTGGCCTCCATCAACACTTTTATAAATGTGGGCATCTGGTCCAGAAACCAGCGATTTATAATTATTTCTAATTCTGTTCCAAGCTGTTGCGTACACAATATTGTGATTCTGTGGATGGATTACTAAATCTGCAATTCCAGTAGAATCATTGACAAATAGAATTTGTTGCCAAGATTGCCCACCATTTGTAGATTTGAAGAGACCACGATCTCTATTTTTTTCGAAGGGCAATCCCATTGCACCTACATAAATCACATTGGCATCCTGGTTTGAAACCCGGATTTGAGAGATTACTCGTGTTTCTTCTAAGCCAATATTATTCCATGTTAATCCTCCGTCCACCGATTTGTATATACCATTACCAATAAATGGATATCCAGAAATATTGGGATCACCTGTGCCTACATATACAATCGAACTATTATTGGGATCAAAAACTATGTCACCTATCGATAACCTGAGCTGCTTGTCAAAAACGGGTTGCCAATTGGTACCACCGTCACGGGTCATAAATATTCCACCTTCAGAATATCCGATAAGTATATGATTTGGGTCTTTGGGATTTACTGCAATGGTATTTGCTCGAGCACCAATATTTCCTGGGCCTTCTACTTGCCACAAGCCAGCAGATCGATTGGCTCCATTATGAACAAAAGTATTTATATTTTTTAAAGCTTTTTCGTATGCCCGTATGTGAAATTTTGTCTCAGGAAACTGTTTCATGAGAAAAAAATCTTCGGCTGGAAACAATTTTTCAGTTCCATGTTTTTTACTTGGTAAGTCTTGATCACTATGTCGGTTCATCATCCATAGTGCAGCGCCCACAAGAGCAATAATTATCAAAGATTTCTTTGTCATAACCAATTTGATTTTTAAAAGGTAAACATAACCAAAAATAAACTTATTGTGGGAAATATTACCAAAATAACAACAAAACTGTAAGCCTGCTGACAATCATAAGATTTGTAACCAGATTTTTTGATTTTGGAAACACTTATTAGTTATCTGAAAAATAAAGTTATTTCATTTACACATACACTGGCCAATTCTAAGGTGATTAGATACATTTAAACTAATATTATAGCAAAGATTTTAAGCTTTATTTCAAAAATATTACAAAAATTATAAACTATTTTCAATATTGTTAGTTATCCTAACTATATAGACCAAGGTAATTATTCACCACATCACCTTAATCAGTCTGGCGTAATCACGATCCAAAGAATGTGCTTGTCTTGCAGGTATTATACAAATGAAAAAAACGGGAATGAACATTTCTGTGAATTGATTAATCAAGCGCTTGCTCAACATGAATTGCGAATCGACTGTCCAGAACATGTTACATCACCAACACAAGAATCCACTACATAATTAATTTTATATTAATCTTTTATACATAGCACAATTCTACAATATTTAGAATACTTTGATTATCTTGACTGGGCAGTGCTCAGCAGTTTGTACACTAAGTTGTATGCTTTCATCTGGTATTTCCAAGATGTGTGTATCTTTTTTCAAATGGCTATTTATAAGCGTGGCTTTGCCATCTTTTTTTGATAGCCGCCAATACACCGGTTGCATCTCAAAACAAATATTACACCCGATGCATTTACTTCTATAATGGATAATTTTAGCCATTGTCTGTTATGATTTTGTAGAGTTTATCGTTGGATTTCAAAGTTTTAGGGAATGGAAAAGTAATTTTGTCGCCTTTGTTGGCTTCCGATTGTTTGACACCATTTACGATGAGTTCTTCGAGTATGATTTTGTCAGAACCAGTATTCCTGCCGATTACCATTAGCGACTCACCAGGGCGGATAGTGCCAGTTTCAACCAAAAATTCTGCAACATTAATATTTGGGTAATACTTTGTGGCTTTTGCAAGGTAGATTTTCTTTTCTGTGGCAATAGAACCTGGATTTTTGGTCCATTCACCGAGTTTTCGGCCCATAAAATATCCTTCCCAAAATCCACGATTATACACTTTGTCTAGTTCGCTTAGCCATGTTTGGATTTTTTCTTGGGTATAGCTTCCATCTATAACTGCATCTATAGCCTCTCTATAACTCTTTGTAGTAGTATAAACATATTCTGCTGACTTGCTCCGGCCTTCGATTTTGAAAACATCAATACCTGCATCCATCAATTCATCTACAAACTCTATGGTGCAAAGATCTTTAGGTGACATGATATACTCATTATCTATCAGTAGCTCATTACCTGTTTCCAAATCGGTCACTTGGTATGGTCGGCGACAATTCTGAACACAAGCACCACGATTGGCAGAAGCATTTTTTTCGTGAAGGCTGAGGTAACATTTGCCGGAAACGGCCATACATAAAGCACCATGTAAAAAGGTCTCTATTTTCATCAAATCTCCTGAAACACCACGTAAATCACGACGTTTAATTTCTGAAGTAATATGCGATACTTGTTTTAGAGTCAGCTCTCGCGCTAGGACTACAACATCTGCCATTTGTGCAAAAAACGCCACAGACTCTATATTGCTGACATTTGCCTGAGTACTGATATGCAGAGGCATACCAATGGATTTGCACATTTCAAATACTGCAAAATCAGACGCTATTACCGCATCAATGCCTTGGATTTTACATTCGGTGATGATTTTACGTGCCAATTGCATATCATAATCATACACCACAGTATTCAGTGTTAGATAAGCCTTGATCGTATTTTGTTTACAGATATCCGCTACTTCTGCTATATCTTCTATTGTAATGGTAGGTATAGACTTGGTGCGCATATTGAGCTGTTCCACACCAAAATATATAGCATCAGCACCACCACGAATGGCTGCATGTAATGACTCAAACGAACCTACAGGAGAAAGTAGTAAAGGTTTTTTTGTTATCGACATGTATTGGAAAAATACTTATTTGGATATTAGACTAAATCAAGTTTAGCAGTAAAGTGACGAAGTATTTCTGCTTCTTCTGTTATCTTCATACCCTTGATTTGATTGCGCTCTTCGAAGACTTCAATGATCACTTCAGCTACATAATCGATATGACTTTGGGTATAAACTCTACGAGGAATTGCCAATCTGACGAGTTCCAATGCAGCTGGTATGAGTTTTCGGTTTTCGTCGTACTTTCCGAACATCAATGAACCAATCTCTACACCACGGATTCCACCTTTGATATATAGCGCACAAACCAAGGCCTGTCCCGGATACTGATCAACTGGTATATGTGGCATAAATTGTTTTGCATCAAGATAGACGGCATGTCCACCCGCAGGCAACATAACAGGAACACCAGCTTCACTCAGTTTTTTTGTAAGATATTCCATACTCCTGATTCGGTAATGGAGATAATTTTCTTCCATCACTTCGTAAAGACCAATGGCTATTGCTTCTAAATCTCTGCCAGCAAGTCCACCATATGTCGGAAATCCTTCTGTGATGACCAATAAATTCCGGCATTTGGTTGCCAATTCTTGGTCATTTAAAGCCAAAAATCCGCCAATATTTGCAAATGCGTCCTTTTTTGCACTCATGGTACAACCATCTGCGTAGGAAAACATTTCATTGGCTATTTCCTTAATAGTTTTATCAGCATATCCAGCTTCACGAGTTTTTATGAAATAACAATTTTCAGCAAATCTACATGCATCGATATACATCGTAATATTATGTGCCTGACAAATACGTCGAGTTTTGCGGATATTTTCCATACTTACAGGCTGCCCACCACCAGAATTATTCGTCACTGTGATGATCACCATAGCGATGTGGTCAGCGCCATGTGACTTGATGTAAGATTCTAATGCTTCTGTATCAATATTGCCTTTGAAAGGTGCCGGTATGGTAGGTAATTTCCCTTCCTTGCATATCATGTCAATACCTTGACCACCTGCAAATTCGATATTGGCTCTGGTGGTGTCAAAAAGTGTATTTGAAATAAAAACTTTGCCTTTACCGCCAGTAATGCTAAATAATATCTTCTCAGAAGCACGGCCTTGATGTGTAGGAATGACTACAGACATGCCCGTGATTTCTTTGACTGCACTTTCAAATCTATAAAAACTAGGACTGCCGGCATAAGACTCGTCGCCCATCATCATGCCTGCCCACTGGGCACTACTCATAGCACTTGTACCACTATCTGTAAGCAAATCGATCATCACATCATCCGATGGCAACAAAAATGTATTGTAGCTGGCTTTTTTTAATGCATCTTGCCTATAGGATTTAGTATTAAAATGTATGGGTTCGACAGATTTTATTCTGAATGGCTCAATGATTGTTTTCACCTGACTTTTTTATTTTAGGTGCAAAAGTAAGCGGTAAAGCTGCAAGTTTTGATGATCTAAATCATATAATCATTAGAAAGCCTATGAAATACTTTGTATTAGTTTTCTCAATCTCTTTGGGCTACAATATAGTGAAATAGGGATCAATAGTAAGGTCACTATGGTAATCAATCTATAATGTTGGGACCATTTGAATGCATTCCATCCAATGATATCTGATCCGTGAATCGGCGAAAATACAAACATCGAAACGCCAAATATAACCAACACACTTTTATATATTAATGCATGCTTTGCGCTATGCGTCTTAATGAAAAAAAACAGCACATAAGCCACCATTGGGATAACCAATAAAAAAGCATATTTCTGCTGATGTGGCATTATTAATGGAATTAAAAGCATGAAATATGATATCTCCCATATAGACTTAATATCATCCTTTTCTTTTTTAAATGGCCAGGATCTAAAATACAAAAGCGAAACGGAAATCAATCCAATAATAGCTAAATGTGTGATGTGAATTGCGGTATCTAAATCTAAGTTAAAAATATTTCGATTGTAGGGCAATTCACCAACAGTCTCCGTCAGGAAAACAGGTAGAAAAGCCACCATACTATGCGTGCCAATACCTGTTTCCATCAGATGCTCAGCATTAGTTGGATTTATAATTTTCCACCAGTCAGTAAGTAATATAAGGTTATAATCGAAGCCCCAAAAAATTGTTGGACTAAATAAAAGTAATATGGCAGTAGCAATTGCAACAAAAAAAGCCTTCAAATATCCTCTATAAAAGAGATATCC
>CALFYH010000331.1 GCA_937952155.1 uncultured Saprospiraceae bacterium | reverse complement strand
CATTGTCTTGTATGCATTACAATTATGTAATTACCAGAATATGGACGGCGACCGACAAATGTGGAAACTCGAGTACCCATACGTACAAAATCACAGTCATTGATACATTCCCACCAATGGTTATCGATAAGCCTACAGTAAGCATAAGTTGTGATACCTATCAAAATAGCCCTGATAGTATTTACATTAAATATAGTGACAATTGTTCGACCGTCTTTGCATCATTCAAGGATACGGTAAAGATTGAATCTTGTCTGTCGATTATTGATCGGACTTACACGCTAACTGATGTCTGCGGTAACAAATCAACCTACAAACAAGTCTTACAAATTAAACAAGATAAAGCACCTTTGATCACAAAAAATGCGGTAGATGAAGTGTTCAGTTGCTCTGATCAAGTGGATTTTAATGCGAGACTATTTTTATGGGCTCAGAACATGGGGCATTCAGAAGCTAATCCTATTTGTGGTCCGATTAGTTCATTTGCTGCGCTAAAAGGCAGTTATATTTTGCAAGACACTTCTACTTGGCCAGGCATTTCACCCAATAAACTACCTAGTCAAGTTTGCCCTTCACCTTTGGCTGGTTTTCTTAGATATGCTGAAGTGGATTTTGTATATTTTGATACCTGTGGAAATGCAGCGGTTACGAGTGCAGTTTTTGGAGTTACAGATACTTTAGCACCAATTTTAACAAATTGCGGTGAAAATTTGACTTTATACACTGAACCAACAAATTGTACTGCTGTAATAAAAATTAAAGTACCCGATGCTCAGGATGATTGTGTAGAATCTTCTCCGACCATTCAAAGGATAATGAGTGAAGCGATTACATCATCTACACCACCTGGACCAGAGTCTATAATTAATCCTGTAGATCTACATATTGGACCTTTTAATCCTTCTACAGCATTGCCATTGTCAGATGGTTTGCTCAAGGTCAGATTGGTCAATATGGATATTGATGATGTGACGGAATTTTTCAATATTTTTGATGAAGATGGCAATATGGTTGGTACGACAACAGTTGGTGCAGGCCAATGTGCGACGACAGAAATGACTATATTGTTGCCAATGAATAAGATTGAAACTTGGATAGCTAATGATGGATATATAGACCTTAAATTTGTTCCTAACATGGTGGCAGGAAGCCCAGTCCTTTCTATCAATAACATCTGTGGTGGTAGTTCTATAGAAGTAAGTATCACTTATGAGACAGATATAAGTAATGTTGTTAAAAAATCATACAATATCGCTGGTGGCCCATCAATCTTGCTTACTGGTCAAGATTCGGTTGACTTACGATTGGGAACTGGGAAACACACCATTACTTTCTTTGCAGAAGATTGTGCAACCAACAAATCTTCTTGCGCAATACAAGTTGATGTAAAAGATAAAACAAGTCCAATTATCGCTTGCCCTTCAAAAATTTCTACCGTTTTGTCAAAAGGTGTGTGTATGGATACTATTCCTATTCCGATCAATTTTCAAGTAACTGAATATTGTGCTGGCAATCGCACCTACAACCAGATTTCTCCAGCATCCAATGAAGCTGGTGGTATTTCTTTTGCATTAAATGCCAATACGAATCTTTATGAAGCCAGAAATAAACAGATCGTGTTTAGTAATGTGTTTCCTATACGTTTTGTTACAAATCCAGTCTATCTTGAAATCCAATTTTTTGGTGACAATAATGAGGCAGGAGAATATTTTGAAATCCTTGGCCCTGGAGGTTACGTAATAGGAAATACCGCAATTCAATCTGATAATGTGTCATGTTCGGCCTTGTCAGTTACAAGATTTGAAATACCTTTTCAAGTTTTCAATACTTGGATAGCCAATAAATCCGTAACCATTCTGGCTGTTCCTAAAAATGGAAATGATGGTATCAATCCATGCAAACCATTGGCAAATGGACAAACCATTGACAATACGAGTTATATCAAAGGCATTCTAAGGTATTCAGATCATAGTTTTACGCTGAGTGCAAGTGGTTCGACTACAATTGCAAACCAAAATATTCCAAATGATATTTTAATACACCCAATAATTTTAAATGGTGGAAGCAATACACTCACACTGACCACCACAGACTTAGCCGGCAATACGGGTACATGTACTTTTGAAGTGGAAGTACTCGATCTGGCAGCACCAATCGCAAAATGTAAAAATGCTGTGGTAAATCTAGAACCAACAGGCTTGGTAAATATTGTTATAACGCCTGAAATGATAAATAATGGAAGTCAAGATAATTGTCAAATTACGGCAATGAAAACCATTCCATCGGAGGTAAATTGTAGTCAAGCTAATACAGATATAGAAGTTCAACTTATAGTAGAAGACAAACACGGTAATGCCGATACCTGTATAAGTCTTGTGAAATTAAAACCATATGAAATCAAGCCTACTTATACTTCGGGTCTTTGTAGCAATGATACTTTAAAGTTGTTTGCCAATTTGCCAACAGCATCTATACCAGGTACATATTCTTTTAGGTGGGACGGACCAGGAAATATTGAGTTCTTTACAGAAAATCCCAAGATACCAAATGCAGATGAAAGTTATAATGGTGTATATGTGCTCACGGTTTTTGGGTTTAATGGTTGTGTATCCATGGGTTCAGTTTCTGTCAACATCAAACCATTGACAAATCCTGTACTTGTAGCATCCGAGAAAGAAATTTGCGTAGGATCAGAAGTATTATTGACTACTACCAATTACAGTGGCGGAATCTTTTATGATTGGTATGAAGGCATCAGCCCAGATGGCATATTATTGAAATCTACTCCAACACCAGAGGTTGTGCTTAAACCATCTACACTTGACGCACACTTTTATTATGTGATAGCTAGAGGTCCAGATTGTAGTTCCAATCCTTCACAACTCCTGAAAATTACGGTACTTGACGTGCCATTAGCTTCCGTAAAAGATCTACTTTTGTCACCTTGCGAAGGAGATAATATTGTCTTGGGAAGTGCAACTAATAATCCTAAGTTTACCTATACATGGACTGGACCGAATGGTTATCAATCTCAAGGTGCGAATCCAAACGTCATTAATAATGCTGGTTCAAGCAATGCAGGAAATTATTTTTTGGTTGTCAATAATGGCAAATGTATTTCTGATACAGCAATGACTAGAGTAGCAATATTAGAAAGGCCAGCAATGCCGATAATAGCAGGTGCTGAAATCTTTTGCGAAGGTGTAGTTTTTTCTTTGGTCGCCACAGCTTCGCCCACAGCCGAAAAGTTCGAATGGTATCTGAATGGTGTGCTTTTTACCACTACAAATGACAATAGCCTTATTTTGTCTAATGCCCAATCAACCTTACAGGGTAACTGGACAGTAAAAGCAATAAAGGGTAATTGTACTTCACCTTTATCTCTGCCGAAATATGTTTCAATAGATTTGAGCTTACAGGTCGGAATATTTAATTCAGGTCCTGTATGTAATGGAGATAGTGTAATATTAGAAGCTACGTATGTTCCAAATGCCCAATACAGTTGGTCAGGTCCAGTTGCTAATATTCCTTCGGTATTTAACCCAAAAATTAATGGAGTTCCAGGAGACTATTCTGTGACAATAACCACAGTAACAGGTTGCAAAAACAATGCAAGTACTACCGTCAAAGTGATTTCCGTGCCTGAGATTACTGCCCTGAGCAATGATGCACTTCCATGTATGTCAGTGCAAGATGTAATAACATTTCAGCCATCAGTTTTCCCAGATTCTAGTCACTATACATACAAATGGACTGGCCCTAACGGATACATTTCAAATGACAGGAATGCAACCATTTCTAATATAAATCTACAGGACACAGGTATTTATACGCTAGTAGTTTATAACCATAACTGTCCTTCTCCACCTTTTACTTCAGGGGTAGATTTTGACTTAATTCCTGCCAAACCTGCTTTATCAGCTGCACCATATTATTGTGTTGGTGATACGATAAAAATAATCGGATCTCAAGCTTCAAGTGGCAATTATATATGGAATACTCCGCTTGGACAAATTACAACGACATCGCCAATTTTGAGTTACAATACTGCGTCGATGGCCCAATCAGGAAAATATACGCTAGAAGTTAAGTTTGGTAATTGTACTTCACAGCCATCTGATCCTATAAACATCGAAGTTCGGCCCAAGCCTTCCACAGAGATTATAACATCCAATTCGCCAGTTTGCTTTGGTGATACACTACGGCTCAATGCAGGGCAACAACCGAATGCCAAATATTTATGGACAGGAAGTACGACTATTACTAGCCAAAATCCCAGTATTATTTTACCTAATGCAGATAAGGCGCTCTCAGGCACATATCAAGTGCAGATTTTGGTAAACGGTTGTTATTCAGATCTTTCAGAAAAAATAAACATTGATATAAAGGATAAGATCACGACTCCAGCTTTTGCCGAAAAAACAATTTCTATTTGCAGTACAGATATTTCGGGCTTGGAGATATGTTTACAGCCATTGACATTGCATCCAAATGCTACTTATAGTTTGATAGATGCTAGTGGAAAGGTAATTATACCAGCTGGTACTCAATCATGTTTTTTATTGACTGATATATCAGCATTTAAAGAAGGCGCAAATTTGTTGTATGCCAAAACAGCATTTGACGGTTGTACGTCTGAAACATCCGAATCTTTGGTTCTGGTTATAAACACGCCGCCTACTATCAAGGCAAGCGCTATGGAAAATGAAATTGTGGCTTGTCCAGAAGATATAGTTAGATTGACTTCACTTCATGGACCACCATTGGTAGAATTGACCTGGACATCATTGAATGATGAGGTATTGATTTCTGATCCTAAGTCTATTTCTCCTTCCATCACACGACTTGAATCTGGTGATAATGTATTTTATTTGGATTATTCTGTTTCTGGTTGCCCCAATTTTTCAAGAGATACTGTAAACGTCTATGTACAGTTTGAGCCTCAAGCCATTAATGATGAGTATGTAATGAATTATGGTGATGTTGGTAATTTAGAAATTTTGAACAATGACCTTACACCTGACCTTGTAAATATATCGATATTAAATGGCCCTCAACATGGCACAGCCAAAATTGAAGGTACAAATATCATTTATATGCCAGATCCAAGGTATCCAGTAGATCAGGTGATTACTTATAGGATATGTGCAGATTATTGTATGGATTTGTGTGATGAAGCTTCAGTTACCATTAAATTTAACAAGGATATCCTATGTAAAGCGCCGTCAATTATCACACCAAACGGAGATGGAATCAATGACTATTTTGTCATCCCATGCCTCGAAACAGGTCAGTTTCCCGACAATAAAGTTGTGATATTTAATGAATGGGGAGAAGAGGTATTTTATGGCACATCGTACAAAAATGACTGGAATGGTACATATGGTGGCAATGATCTTCCTGTAGGTACTTATTTTTATATCATCGATGTAGGCAAAGGTCAGGAAGTTATTAATGGATTTTTAATAATACAGCGATGATGAGAGTGGCACTGTTATGGGTATTTTGCTTTTTGAGCTTGAATGGGATTTTCGGCCAACAGCAACAGATGTACACGCAATTCATGTATAATAAAATGGCTTTAAATCCTGCTTATGCGGGTAA
>CALFYH010000330.1 GCA_937952155.1 uncultured Saprospiraceae bacterium | reverse complement strand
CAAAAAGATGTTGTGACAGTCATCCAAGTTGTAATGAAATTTGCAGGATTGCCATTATTTAATGATGAAAACATAGAAATAATAAACCACAAGCAAGAATAATTACCCATAAAAAGCAGACATTCAGGTAGTTAGTTAAGATTGAATTTTTAAAATTTTATTATTAATTAGGTTAAAACTATTCTTTATCTTTGCGCCGATGAAGAACATAAGAAATTTTTGTGTCATAGCACACATAGATCACGGTAAGAGCACATTGTCGGACAGATTACTAGAGTTTACACAGACTATATCCGAGCGGGATATGCAAGCTCAGGCACTCGATGACATGGACCTAGAGAGAGAGCGAGGTATCACGATAAAAAGTCACGCCATACAGATGTATTATCCACATCAAGATGGACAGACTTATACCTTCAATATGATCGATACGCCTGGCCACGTTGACTTTTCATACGAAGTGAGCCGCTCCATTGCAGCATGTGAAGGTGCTCTTTTATTAGTTGATGCTTCGCAAGGTATCCAAGCTCAGACGATTTCCAATCTATATCTCGCCATCGAGCATGACCTGGAGATCATTCCAGTGCTCAATAAAGTAGATATGGAGTCTGCTATGATCGATGAAGTATCAGATCAGGTTATAGATCTCATCGGTTGTAAAAAAGAAGATATCATCCTAGCAAGTGGTAAAACTGGTATAGGGATTCAGGATTTGATGTCAGCAATTGTAGAGCGCATACCATCACCAAGCGGTGACCCA
Source organism: uncultured Saprospiraceae bacterium (assembly GCA_937952155.1). Taxonomy (GTDB): domain Bacteria; phylum Bacteroidota; class Bacteroidia; order Chitinophagales; family Saprospiraceae; genus OLB9. The sequence goes on along the minus strand of CALFYH010000330.1, from coordinate 3,457 downwards.
AAAGCGCCACTTCAAGCCCTGATTTTTGATTCAATGTTTAATTCCTTCAGAGGAGTTATAGCATACTACCGTATCATAAATGGTACCATCAAAAAGGGTGATAAAGTAAGATTTTATAATACCGGTAAAAATTATGAGGCAGACGAAATTGGGATTTTGCAGATGACGCAAGTACCCAAAAACGAACTCAGTGCAGGTAATGTAGGTTATATCATTACAGGTATCAAAGAGTCCAAAGAAATAAAGGTCGGAGATACCATCACGCATCATGATAGGCCTTGCGATGCATCTATAGTAGGATTTGAAGAAGTGAAGCCAATGGTCTTTGCTGGGATCTACCCGATCGAAAATGAAGATTTTGAAGACCTAAGAGATAGTTTGGAGAAGTTGCAACTTAATGATGCATCACTTGTTTTCGAACCAGAATCTTCCATTGCATTGGGCTTTGGTTTCAGATGTGGATTCCTTGGTATGTTGCACCTAGAGATTATTCAAGAGAGATTGTCTAGGGAATTTGACCAAGAAGTCATCACCACAGTACCTAACGTTTCTTACTATTCCTTTGACCACAAAGGCAATAAAACGCTTATCAACACGCCAAATGACCTACCGGATCCAACACTGTTCAGCAAGGTAGAAGAGCCATATATCAGAGCGCAAGTAATCACCAAACCAGAATACATCGGATCTATCATGACCTTGTGTATGGAAAAACGAGGTGTACTTACCAAGCAAACTTACCTTACACCTGAACGTGTGGAATTGAGTTTTGAAATGCCCTTAGCGGAAATTGTTTTTGACTTTTATGACAGGCTCAAATCAATATCTAGAGGTTATGCATCCTTTGATTATCATCCTATTGATTATAGAGCTTCTGATTTAGTAAAGTTAGATATTCGACTGAATGGTGAGCCGGTAGATGCTTTGTCTTCATTGGTCCACAGGTCTAAAGCAGATTATGTAGGCCGCAAGATGTGTGGAAAATTAAAAGAATTATTACCAAAACAACAGTTTTTGATTGCTATCCAAGCGTCAATTGGCGCAAAAATCATAGCACGTGAGACGATATCTGCATTGAGAAAGGATGTAACGGCAAAATGTTATGGTGGTGATATATCTCGTAAGCGAAAACTTCTGGAAAAACAGAAAAAAGGTAAAAAGAAAATGCGTCAAATCGGCAATGTAGAAGTACCACAAAAGGCATTCCTACAAGTACTAAAATTAGAAGATTAACATGTTAATTTTTATTGAGAAATGAACATTAAAAATATTTTTTTAGCGCTTCTATATATCGGTCTTAATACGGTCATTGGCGTATCACAAGATGTAGAATTGGAAGAAGAAAGGGCAGTAAACGGCATAAAACTATTTGCCAAAAACAATACTCCTGACGAACTGGAAGTATTGATAACAGTAACATATTCAGGTTTTACAACTGATGATAAGTCTCCGGTCAGTAAAGTTCTGAATCCAAGTTCAAAATCTCTTGTATTTACTCTTACTGCTCCAGCTGGCGTGTCGTGTGATTACAATGTATCGGTAAGCTATAAAAAGGCGAAAAAAGCAGTAGAGAAGCCCACAACAACCCAAGGACGGACGACTTCAATCCAAATGAATACCACCAAAATCAATGTCTTCACGCAAGATGGATGTGGTCGTTGTGAATATGTAGTAAAGTATTTTAAAGATATGAATATCCCATTTGTAGAATTGAACACCACGATTCATGAACCAAATCAGGAATTGATGTTCGAAAAGCTAAAAGAAGCAGGCTTCACCGGAAATTCAGTACAGATGCCCGTTGTATGGCAGAATGGAAAACTAGACTATAACATAAAAGATCTCGCAAAATGGGTCAAAACAGTCAAGTAAATTTTATTTAATATAATAATTCATTAACCATGATCGCAGCAATAATTCTCTTGTTTGTTATTGGCTATCTTGCCATCGTCTTTGAACATCCGTTAAAACTAGATAAAACGGTTCCGGCATTAAGTATGGGTGCTTTGATGTGGGCTGTACTGTCGGTTGGCTTTCATTACGGTATTCTGAATGTCATTGATGGTCATGATCATATCTTTAGTCTTTCAGGCAATCTTGATGCTGCTGCAATTGAAGCAAATGAAGAAGGTTTTACCAATGTATTACTCCATCATGTAGGAAAGATTGCGGAAATCCTTGTCTTTTTGATAGGAGCCATGACTATTGTTGAATTGATAGATTTGCACCGTGGGTTCGATGTAATAAAAGAGTGGATCGGAACCAAAAATAGGAAAAAACTACTGTGGATTACAGGTATTGTTGGTTTTATTCTTTCATCTATAATAGACAACCTTACGACCACCATCGTTTTGATAAGTATTCTTAGGAAACTAGTCAAAGATCGTAAAGAAAGGATTTGGTATGTAGCACTGATTATTACAGCCGCTAATGCAGGTGGCGCATGGTCTCCCATTGGTGATGTCACTACAACTATGCTTTGGATTGGTAAAAAAGTTTCATCAGTGCATTTGATGGAATATATCGTATTGCCTGCTATAGTTTGCTTTGTTGTTCCTTACTTCTTAGCTTCTTTCAACAAGGTTTTCAAAGGAAATATCGAAGAAACTGCGGATGAATCTACTGAAAAAATCACAAAACTACTTAGCAGCAAGAAGATGTTATACCTTGGTCTTACCATGATTATCTTCGTACCAATATTCAAAACACTCACACATCTTCCTCCTTATGTAGGTATGATGTTGAGTTTGGCAGTAGTGTGGATGTTTTCAGAGTTTGTGCATCCTGAAGAGAATTTCAGTCAGGAAAATAAACACCTGTACTCACCACATAAAGCCTTATCTAGGATAGAAATCTCAAGTATCTTATTTTTCCTTGGTATCTTATTGGCTATAGCAGCCTTCGAATCAGTAGTGATAGGAGATGTAAGTATGCTGCGAAGTGGTGCAAATAGCCTTTCTGCAGCTATTCCTAATACAAATATCATCATCATCATATTGGGATTTGTGTCTGCCATTATTGATAATGTACCATTGGTTGCTGCAGCTATGGGTATGTATAATAATCCTATGGACGATCATTTATGGCATTTCATTGCGTACACCGCAGGAACTGGAGGTAGTATGCTGATCATCGGATCTGCTGCTGGAGTTGCCGCAATGGGTATGGAAAAGATTGACTTTATATGGTATCTTAAGAACATTACTTGGCTTACAGCTGCAGGATATTTATTAGGCTGCGCTGTGTTCCTGATTTTGGCTTAATTGCATTAATTTCGGCTAGAAAATATAAAAATAGACCATAGGCAAGTAAACGCTTATGGTCTATTTTTTTTTGGATAATGTTACATACTTGCTAGATAACACTCTTATATCTTCACTACCTTGCCTTCTCTAACTACCTGCGTTCCATCCACTACCTTCCACACATACATACCAGCTTGCAAACCACGCATATC
>CALFYH010000329.1 GCA_937952155.1 uncultured Saprospiraceae bacterium | reverse complement strand
CTTGCTATTTCGGTGCTGATGGCATCATTATTAGTGGTAATTTTGCTGGTAGAATCAGCGAAGATACCGTCAAAACATCAGCAGGTGCAATATTAAAACTTCCAGTTGCAAGAGTCAGTAGTTTGTTACATCTTGTAAGTGAACTTCAGTCGCTGGGACTCAAGGTTATAGCTACGAGTCTCAAAGATGCGGTTAATCCTGAAAACAGTGATCTCAGTGTACCAACGGCAATTATTCTTGGATCTGAGGATAAAGGATTGCATTACAAGGTATTAGAGATAGTAGATGAAGTCGTGAAAATTCCAGCTATAGGAGATTTCGATTCACTCAATGTATCAGTTGCAGCAGGAATTTTACTTTATGAATCAGCACGCCAACGACATTAAAACATTTTTGGTAATAAGCCGTTTTAATATATCTTTTCCAAAGTTTAAATCAGAGACATGAAGTTTTTTAGTAAGCAAGTTATATTTCTATTAAGCATTATCGCTATAGGATTTCTGTTGCCATCATGCAAAACAACTAAAGCAACTGCAACTTCAGAAAAGCAATTGGAAAAATCATTGCTTTGGGAGATATCAGGACCAGGTGTAAAATCACCAAGTTATTTATTTGGTACGATACACATCATTCCGTCCAAGGATTACTTCTTGCCAAATGGCACAATGTCAGCTTTGGATGCATCCAAAAAAGTTGTTTTCGAAATAGATTTAAAAGAAATGACCAACATGTCTGCAATGTTGGGTATGATGAATAAAATCATGATGAAAGACAATAAAAGTTTGAAAGACCTGATGAGTGCGGCTGATTATAAATTGGTAAGTGATCATTTTCAGAAAATGGGCTTGCCTATCTTCATGCTCGAACGGTTAAAACCCATGTTTCTCACCGTATTTGCATCAGGAGATATGGATCCATCTGGTTTACAAAATGGTAGTATGAAGTCTTATGAAATGGAACTTATGGAATTGGCAAAAAATGCTGGCAAAGAAACTGGTGGATTAGAGACAATTGAATTTCAATTAGGCTTGTTTGATGCAATACCGTATGAAGCTCAAGCCAAAATGCTCGTTGATGCCATAAAAGGTTTGACGGATACAGAGGCAGAAGGAGAATTTGCAAAAATGACCAAAATGTATATCAACCAAGATATAAATGCTATGATTGAAGCAATCTCCGAAGAAGGTAGTGAAGTGTCTGGTTTTGAAGACAAGTTGCTGACAGAAAGAAACAAAAACTGGATACCACTGATCATCGAAGGCGCAAAAACACAATCTACTTTCTATGCTGTAGGTGCTGGCCACTTGGCAGGTCCGAATGGTGTAATACAATTGTTGCGTAAAGCAGGAATGAAAGTAACACCTGTAAAAAAATAAACATTAGATACCTGGGAAAAATGCATCCTTAAAATGGGTGATTTTGGGATTCAATTGTTTATCGAATAGAACAGACACGATGTCAAACCTGATCTCCCAAGTATGTCCTATTAGAGACATGTATCTATTGGCTGCATCGATAATAAGTCGCTCTTTATAAGCAGAAACGCTCTCTTCAGGATCGCCAAAAAAGGTATATGATTTTGCTTTTACCTCTATAAAGGTCAAAATATTTCCATCCATAGCAATGATATCAATTTCTGCTTTGCTGTATCGCCAGTTGCGTTCTTGGATATTATATCCCAAATTGATCAAGAATTGACATGCTATATCTTCACCAAGCTTGCCAATTTTTTGCTGTTTGGCCATATTATATTTTGCGCATTAATTAATAATACTTAGAATTCGGCAAGAGAAAAATCAGCCTGATCAATTATGTGCCAAAAATAAAAATAAAATACGATTATGCGGTGAAATGTAGCGATGTAGCGACGTCCATTGATGATTAAAGTTAAAACTAGGACAAAAGAATCTACTAATAATAACCAAACTTAAGTAAAGAAATTGGAGTGTATGTGAAAAAAGATGGCTTTCCGAAGTTTCCGACACCGGAAACCCATCTATTGACCTAAAAATTTAAGAATGTGCCTGATTATCGTACTTTTACTCTAAGAATGGAGAGGTTTATTCCAGGACGGAATTCCCTCCATACGCACCCGTTGTTATGTTTATTTTTTTATTATATTTTTACATTCCATCAATTGTATCTTCAACTATACTTCCAATTATTCCCATTAGTATTGATAAAAATTCCATAATGCTGTTATTTATTTGTGTTGAATAATAATTACAATACAAAAGTACACGCGAATCATGAGATCGGAAGAGCGTCGTGTAGGGAAAGAGTGTCTTCGCCTGTGTAGA
>CALFYH010000328.1 GCA_937952155.1 uncultured Saprospiraceae bacterium | reverse complement strand
ATACATCACTCGATCAGGTAATAAAAATGGAACAATAAAAACGTATAATTACGCATGTATCATTCGGAATTAGCACTAAAATAAAAAAGTGCTAATTTTATTTGACACCATACAAAAGTCTGCTATACTCTCGTCATCACTTGCACCTATTGGGTGCTAGTTGCAAATCTATATTCTCTTTTTATTTATCCTGTATGTCAAAAATTATTGGTATCGATCTTGGTACAACCAATTCATGTGTCGCATTTATGGAGGCTGGATCGCCAAAAGTTATCCCAAATGCAGAAGGTAAAAGAACCACACCATCTATTGTAGCATTTCTAGACAATGGCGAAAGAAAAATAGGCGATCCAGCCAAAAGACAAGCTATCACCAATCCTACAAGGACGATAGCATCTATCAAAAGATTCATGGGTAACCGATTTAGTGAAGTAGGCAAAGAAACTGCAAGAGTAGCATACAAAACAGTAAAAGGTGACAATGACACCGTCAGAATAGATATCGACGGCAGATTATATACGCCTCAAGAAATATCAGCTATGGTGCTTCAGAAAATGAAGAAAACAGCTGAAGACTTCTTAGGTCAAGAAGTAACCGAAGCTGTCATCACAGTACCAGCATACTTCAATGACTCTCAGCGTCAAGCAACTAAAGAAGCTGGCGAAATAGCAGGTCTGAAAGTGCAACGTATCATCAATGAGCCTACGGCAGCTGCATTGGCTTATGGTCTTGACAAAAAACACCAAGATTCTACTATTGCGGTATTTGACCTTGGTGGTGGTACTTTTGATATTTCGATTCTTGAATTAGGAGATGGCGTTTTTGAAGTAAAATCAACCAATGGTGATACGCACTTAGGTGGAGATGACTTCGACCAAGTGATTATAGATTGGTTGGCAGATGAGTTCAAAGCACAAGAAAATGTTGATTTGCGTAAAGACCCAATGTCACTCCAACGTATCAAAGACGCTGCTGAAAAAGCAAAAATAGAATTATCTTCATCGGCAGAAACAGAAATCAATTTACCTTATGTGACAGCTGTTGATGGCGTGCCAAAACACTTGGTGATGAAGCTCTCTAGAGCGAAGTTCGAAAGCTTAGCCGACAACCTTATAAAAAGAACATTAAAACCATGTGAAGATGCATTGAAAGATGCAGGCTTGTCAAAAAGCAATATTGACGAAGTTATTTTGGTTGGTGGATCTACTCGTATTCCAGCTATTCAGCAAGCTGTAGAAGATTTCTTTGGCAAAAAACCAAACAGAAGTGTTAATCCAGATGAAGTAGTGGCTTTGGGTGCTTCTATCCAAGGTGGAGTATTGAGCGGAGATGTGAAGGACGTATTATTGCTTGATGTGACGCCGCTTTCTTTGGGTATCGAGACTATGGGCAATGTGTTTGACATCGTGATCGAATCAAACAGTACCATTCCTACCAAAAAGACCAAAACATACTCTACAGCCGCCGACAATCAACCAAGTGTGGAAATCCATATTTTACAAGGTGAAAGGCCAATGGCTAGAGATAATAGAAGTGTTGGTAGATTTATCCTTGACGGAATACCACCTGCACCAAGAGGCGTACCACAGATCGAAGTAACATTTGATATGGATGCCAATGGTATCCTGAAAGTAGCGGCTAAAGATAAAGGTACAGGCAAGGAGCAAAATATCAGAATTGAGGCTTCTACAGGCTTGTCTCAAGAAGAAATAGCTAAAATGAAAGCAGAAGCTGCAGCCAATGCTGATGCTGACAAACAAGCAAAAGAAAAAGCCGAGAAACTCAATATGGCCGATAGCCTTATTTTCCAAACGGAAAAGCAAATGAAGGAGATCGGAGACAAGATACCTGCAGATAAAAAAACAGCTATTGAATGCGCGTTGTCCGAATTAAAAGAAGCGCATAAATTGCAGGATTTTGCAAAAATAGATCAGGCATCTGAAGCGATGAATGCAGCATGGCAAGCAGCTTCACAAGATATTTATCAAGCACAACAAAATGGTGCAGGAGATAATGCAGGCGCTTCAGACTTTGGTGCAAATGCTGGTAACGGCAATCCAGGTGGCAACACTACTGAAGATGTGACAGATGTAGAGTTTGAAGAAGTAGGAGACAAAAAGTAAGCGTTAAATAATCATAGGTTTTAGAAGCCGAAAAGCAGCAATGTTTTTCGGCTTTTTTGTTGGTAGAAACTAGTTTTGTTTTACTGTAATAAACTCACTACAAGATATTCCAAATAGCTGATCACTTTCATAAAGTCATACAAAATTTTACATTAAAACAAATGCCTCATTTATAGAAACTTATTTGCAGTCTTTTCAGTTTCATATTTATGCAAAGTTTTTTTTTGATCATCTCATTATTGTTTAATCCATATATAGGAAATAAGGTCGTCCACGATTTTCACATCAGCCGATGCGAGATAAATTATGAAACGGCAAGTGGAGATGTACAAATTTCTGTACATATCTTCATAGACGATCTAGAAGATGCCATCAAAAGCACCAATAAAAAACAGGTAAATATTGGCACATCTAAAGAAATTGCCGATTGTGATCTAGTGATCGAATCATATATCAAAAACAAATTGAAAATATCATCAGGCAACAAGCAATTGAGTTATTCTATATTGGGCAAAGAAGTTACAGCTGATAAATTGGCAGTTTGGTGTCATTTTGAAGTTTTGGGCGTCAAAAACATAAAATCGCTCCACGTAACCAATACCATCCTGACGGAAATATATAATGATCAAAAAAACATTGTAGATTTTACAGTGGATAACAAGAAAAAAGGATTTACAATCTTCGATACAAAAAAAACTGAAGAGTTGTACACGTGGTAATACCTAGTTTTTTTTATTTTCCTTCTTAGGCACAGGGTCGGGGCCATGTCCAGCCCAAGGATGACATCTTCCGATCCGTTTTATACCGAGATATATACCTTTGATTGGTCCCCATTCATTGATGGCTTCTATCATGTAATGCGAACATGTAGGTTGATATCTACAGTTGGAGCCCAGCATAGGAGATAAAAAAATCTGGTAAAACTTGACTGGCCATATGAAAACCTTATTGATGTATTTGATCATGAAAGCATCAAGGTTACTAAACCACAAATTTATATAATATAAGCAGAAAATTGTAATCCTTAAATATAAACTTATTGTATAAGTATAAAATGATTCATGACTTAAATTTAATTAATTCAGGTGGAGC
>CALFYH010000327.1 GCA_937952155.1 uncultured Saprospiraceae bacterium | reverse complement strand
TGGCCATCTATTGTATTACTTTTCTTCTTTCAAGACTTGTGCTCGAGAGAACTTTTTACGTTGACCTGGTAGATTTCTTCTCGGTCTTCGTTTTCACGACTTACGACCTGGTTAGACTTATTTTTGTGTCTTTGATTCCAACTCATGTAGCACAGTCGTTCCGCAGATATCGACTGATGAAGAAAGTCATCAAGAAAGTAATTTTGCTGCTGTATGGAATGGTAGCTTCCCAGGTACTCCGCTTGGGAGAAGATCTGAGCACTCTCAAGTCTCATCTGTCCATTATTTTGGTTGGATGGAACTGCTACATTCAGTTTCTACCGCATGCTCCACAGGGTGATAAGAAGGACACTGCCTGGGAAGACTTGGCAGGCAACGTGAGCGGAGATATTGCATGGTTCTTTACACTGGTAGCCTGGATGCTAGTGTTCTCGATAATTCTTTGGCTGATCGTCTGGTGGAATTGGAGAGTCAAAGAATGTCTTATCAGACTAAAGAGAGAAAAGAATATAAAGGGTTCTGAAAGCTATCGGCTCACTTCAGACGAAGCCGAGATCGAAAGAGAGCAAAATTTGTGTAACGACTTACAAAATAACTCTGCTGTTATCATAGATCAGCTAAAGAAAGTTTATGACAACGGTCATGTTGGGTTCCTAGGTCTTTCCTTCACAGTCAAGAAAGGAGAGGTATTTGGGCTCATCGGCCCCGATGGCGCTGGTAAGACCACGCTATTCAGGATACTCACGACCTTGATTTTGCCCGATAGCGGCAGTGCGAGCGTAGCAGGATTTGACATCATCACCCAATACAAGGAAATTAGGCGCTGCGTTGGCTATATGCCAGGGAAGTTTTCACTCTATCAGGACCTTTCTGTCGAGGAAAATCTCTCTTTTTATGCGACGATCTTTGATACGACGGTGGAGGCTAATTATCATTTGATCAAGGATATATACGATCAGCTCGCACCCTTTAAGACTAGGAGGGCAGGCGCGCTATCTGGTGGTATGAAGCAGAAATTAGCGCTTTGCTGTGCATTGATACATAAACCAACCGTGCTCTTCCTCGATGAACCTACCACGGGCGTAGATGTGGTATCACGAAAGGAATTTTGGTCTATGCTCGACAAGCTCAAGAAAGATGGCATCACCATTTTTGTATCGACGCCTTACATGGATGAGGCCTCACTCTGTGATCGAATTGCCCTTATACAGAATGGATCCATACTTTCTATCGATACGCCATCTGGCCTTATTCAGAATTTTAAATATCCAGTTTTCGGCGTACGCACGGACAATATGACGACAGCTTTGAAGCAACTTTCGCAGCAGCCAAGTATGCAGAATATTTTCCCTTTCGGAGAATATATGCACATCATAGACGAACGTAGTACCTTGTCAGTCGAGCAGATCAGCCGATTTCTTTCTGAGCATCAGCATCAAAATATAGACGTGCAGCAGATCAAACCCGAGGTAGAAGACGTATTCATACAATTGATGAAAGAAAATAATTCCCAATAATATGAGTGAGCAATTATCCATCACAGCGAGTCAGCTCACGAAGCGATTTGGTGATTTCTATGCCGTAGATCACATAAGTTTTGACGTGAGGAAAGGAGAGATTTTTGGTTTTCTAGGTGCGAATGGTGCAGGAAAAACCACGGCCATGCGTATGCTCACAGGGCTCAGTATTCCCACCAGCGGCACGGCTACCGTAGCGGGATTTGACGTATATACCCAGTCGGAGGAGATCAAGAAAAAGATTGGATACATGAGCCAAAAATTTTCCCTATACCAAGATCTAAAAGTAGCTGAGAATATTGAATTTTTTGGTGGCATCTATGGCCTGAGCAAGTCCAGACTCAAGGAAGCAAGCGAAAAATTGCTCCACACGCTTGGATTTGAGCACGAGGCGCAAGCTATTGTAGGTTCTCTGCCACTTGGATGGAAGCAAAAATTGGCCTTCTCTATAGCCATCATGCATGAGCCAGCCATCGTATTTCTCGATGAGCCTACCGGTGGCGTGGACCCGATCACTAGGCGTCAATTTTGGAATATGATATACGAAGCAGCGGACAAGGGCATCACGATTTTCGTCACGACACACTATATGGACGAGGCCGAGTATTGCAATCGCGTAGCCATCATGGTAGATGGAAAGATAGAAGCCCTCGACCAGCCAAAAGTATTAAAACAAACCTTCCATGCGCCTAATATGGAAGATGTATTCTATCAACTAGCCCGAAAAGCCAAGAGAAGTGATGGATAATCTTATTACAAATATACGACATCAGAGGTATTTCAACCCACAAATATGAATCAGTTCAAAGCATTTATACTCAAAGAAATATATCATATCCTCAGAGATCGCAAGACTTTGCTGGTGCTATTAGGCATGCCTATCGCCCAGATCGTGCTATTTGGATTTGCGCTGTCCAATGAGGTAAAAAACACCAGTATTTACTTTCTCAATCAGTCATCAGAGCCACTAGCACAGCAATTGATAGAAAAAGTAGATCAAAACAAATACTTCGATGTGAAAGGCTACATCCAAGAGGCAGCTGAGGCTGAGGTACTGCTCCGATCGGGCAGGGCCAAGGTCGTAGCCATCATTCCATCTGATTTCGCCTATGCCCTTGCCCACGAAAACGAAACCACCATCCAGCTCATCACAGATGGCGCCGATCCTAATACCGCTAATATTATCAATACCTATTTTACACTCATCACACAGCAATTTAGAAATGAGCATTTTGGCAAGATAAATCTCCCTTACCAGATCAACACCAATGTGCGCATGCTCTACAATCCCCAGCTCAAGGGCGAATATACCTTTGTTCCTGGTGTGATCGCGATGGTGCTCATGATCATCTGCGTGCTCATGACTTCCGTATCCATCGTCAAGGAAAAAGAACTGGGCAATATGGAGATGCTCCTAGTCTCCCCTACTAATCCTTTGATAGTCATCATTTCCAAGGCAGTTCCATACTTCGTCATCAGTCTCATCATCGTTACCATCATCTTGATCATGAGCGTGACACTCTTGCACATTCCTATCCGTGGTAGCTTGATATTACTCTACTTTGTGTCGTCTATTTTCATATTATCAGCGCTATCGCTAGGCCTTGTGATATCTACTATTACCAATTCTCAGCAGGTGGCGATGCTCATCTCTCTTATGGGTATGATGTTGCCTACGATCATGTTTGGAGGATTTATGTTTCCTATTGAAAATATGCCATTGCCCATGCAGATCATCTCCAATATTATCCCAGCCAAGTGGTTTTATTATGCCATCAATGGTATCATGATCAAGGGATTAGGCATCAGTTCACTGTACAAAGAGATTCTGATTCTCGTTGGATTCTGTGTAGTCTTTATCACCATCAGTTTCAAGAAATTCAATATACGATTATCCTAAATCACCCATCGTATCCAGAGCAATATGAGCACACTTATATACATCCTAAAAAAAGAATTCAGACAGATATTCAGAGATCCAGCCATCTTGCGCATGATATTTCTGATGCCAGCCATGCAGCTGCTGATCTTACCATTCGCCGCAGATTACGAGATCAAAAACATCAATGTAGGCATCATCGACCACGATCATTCTGACTATTCCCGACAATTGATAGGCAAGTTTGAGCATTCCACTTATTTTCAGCTAGCAGGATACTCACAATCTCGCGACGAAGGCCTTAAGTGGGTCGAGGAAGATAAGGCTGACATCCTCATAGAAATCCCCAAAAACTTTGAAAAAACACTCATCAGAGAGAATAGTGCCAATCTCGCCCTCAGCGCTAATGCTGTCAATGGTACGAAAGGTAATCTCGGCACCGCTTATGCACTCAATGTCATCAGTCAATTCAACAAAAATATACGCACCGAGTGGATCGTCATGCCACGTATGAATCCAGAACCACTCATCCAGATCGACTATATCAATAAGTTCAACAAGCTCAGCAACTACCAACATTTCATGGTGCCAGGCATCCTCGCCATCCTACTCACCATGGTCGGCGGCTTCCTCTCAGCACTCAACATAGTCAAGGAAAAAGAGATCGGTACCATCGAGCAGCTCAACGTGACACCCATCAAAAAATACCAATTTATCCTTGGCAAGCTCATCCCATTTTGGCTCATGGGCTTCATCATTCTCACCATTGGCCTCATCGTCAGCTATGTCGTCCATGGCATCGTCCCTGGGCCTAACATTGGCAATTTATACCTATTTACCGGTATCTACGTATTCGCCATCCTAGGATTTGGCCTCTTGATATCCAATTTCACCAGCACCCAGCAGCAAGCCATGATGGTCGCATTTTTCTTCATGCTCATCTTCATCCTCCTTTCGGGCCTATACACATCCATCGAGAGCATGCCATCTTGGGCACAAACCCTCGCTTGGACCAATCCCGTCACTTACATGGTGGACGTCATGCGCAAAGTCCTCCTCAAAGGCGCAGAATTAATAGACATCTGGCCGCACATTAAGACCATGATCATCTTTGGCATCTTGCTCAATGGCCTCGCCATCTGGACCTATCGCAAGCAGTCGGTATGATGTTGAGAGCTATGTTTTGATAAATATTAAATTTGCGAAAATGTGAAACTAAAAATGTAAAGTCGTGGTTTTGCTTTATGGCATTTCTTCAATTATAAGCCAGAAATAAATGACTTTGTATTTAAATCAGAGAGAAAAAAAGCTGAGGGAAAACCGAAATAATTTCAAGTTTATAGTTTTAGGTACTATAATCTTAATTATATATATGCTATTTAGCCATAAACAATCTGTCTATTTTAAAATATTGGAAAGAATTTGCTTTTATAGTTATTTCATTGTTTTGATTAGGTTTTACATATTATACTTGGAAGTTGAAAGTAAACCATGGTGGCAAAAAATAATTCAATATCTAAAATCGGGAATGTACTTTGGTTTGGGAATAATGCTGCTTTTTACTTGTACTGAAGTTTATCGTAGCTACCACTTTAATCATTTTGGTATTAATAAAAATGCAATAGTGGTGGAAACAGGAACTCGGACGTTTTCAAAATTTTATAGATACTACACAATTATCCAATATTCACATAAAAACAATGTTTATCTTCATCAACACAATGATGAGTCCTATAAGTATAAAATAGCTGACACTATACCAATTGTAATCTCTGATATTGAGCCTGAGATGTTGGAAATCAGTAATTTAGGTAAGCAATAGTTAAGCAATGGGTTAAAATTGCGAGCTCAGCTTAACATTATTTTCTTATCTTAAGATTGACAAAAGTAATTTTAGCATTGACTTAATATCCAACAAAAAAAGTGCCTTCCATACTAGCACAAAGTAAGCAAACACTCTTTACTATGACAACAAGAAACTAGCTATTTGTCCTATCATTGTCTTATCATTGTCCTAGGGTTGTCTTATCTCTGAGATATGAAAACCTTAGGAGTAGTATAAGATTACCATAAAAAAGAGTGGCAGGAAATTACTTGTGTATTGCCATTAACTGTTTATTTGAGTAATTTGGCACTCTTCAGATATAGCAATTTTTGGTAAGCAGTATACAGATCTAAAGTCACATCACACGTATGTATCAGCTGCATTTTTTTTAATCTTTTTTGGAATGGAAAATGGCGATATAGATAAAAAAATAAATCAGTAACCAAATCTACCCAATCAATTGTGAGAAATATTATTGTTCAAAACTGTTTGCCTAGATAAATTGGCGAGTTTTTACTGTCGCAAAATTTACCTTCTATACATTTTTTAATTATCTTTGTCACAGAAGTGGAAATTAATAGTTTTGTCCGGCGAAAATGATAAAGTGAAATAGAAATTGGCAGCTGCACAATCCTCCTAAGCCTTCTAAGGTCTCGACTATTTATATTATGTGATTGAATACTAAAATGTTTAGTTATGAAAAACGTATGTTTCCTATTTTTTTTGATTTTATGTAATGTCGCTTCAGCCCAGATAATCAATTTCCCAGATCCCAATTTTAAGAATGCATTAGTGAATACGAAGTGTGCGGATTTGGATGGAGATAATATTGGCGATGCTGATGCAGATTTGAATGATGATGGTGAGATTGATGTGAGTGAAGCGTTGACTATTAAGGGTTTGCGTTTAGCAACAAATCAAATAAGCAGTCTAAATGGAATTGAAAATTTTTCAAATTTGGAATTTTTGGGTTGTGTTTCAAACAAATTGGACTCACTAAATGTAAATGACTTGCATAATTTGACGTATTTAGATTGTTCTAATAATCAAATTAAGAAACTAATATTAAGTGATCTGAAAAAAATTAAAGAACTGTATTGCGAAAGAAATAGTATGCAGTTTCTTCACCTTAATAATTTAGAAAATATTAAATTGATTCAATGTGGTATTAATGAATTACAGAAGGTAACAATTAATAAATTACCAAATTTAGGAACATTTTCTTGTTATGAAAACCAATTAGATTCATTAGATTTTTCAGGATGTACTAATTTAAAGAAATTGCATTGTCCAAAAAATAATTTAGCATACATAAATATTAGTACTAATTACAAATTAATCGAATTGTATTGTGAACAAAATAATCTTACAAATATTGATATTTCAAATTTAAGCAACCTTAAAAGATTTGAATGCGGCCACAATATGATAAACAAAATCACCTTAAAAAATTCCCTTAATATTGAACATTTTGTTTGTAATAATAATTTGATCGATTCAATAGATGTTTCTCATCTAGGTTTTTTAACATATTTTGATTGTTCCTATAATAAATTATACAAATTGGATTTTTCTAGGATTCAACCAATAGTTGACTTAGATTGTAGTGAAAATCATTTAAATATGTTAAATTTAGAAAACTTATATAAGTTAAATAGCTTAAAATGTTATGGCAATGATTTATGGTTTTTGTTTGTTAAAACTGGAAATGAAATCCAATTTATTAATTTCAGTAAAAATTCATTATTTTATATATGTTGCAATGAAATTGATGTAAAAAAAATTAAAGATTTTGTACGCGAAAATTTTATATTTGGGTGCGAAGTCAACTCCTATTGCACATTCACTCCAGGTGGTAAGTTTTATATTTTAAATGGAGAAAACACATATGATAGTGATAACAATGGATGTGATAACACAGATACCAATTTAGCAAATTTTAAATATAATATAACAAATGGAAGTGTTACAGGATCTTTAATTTCAAACTCCACAGGAAATTACTCCATTCCTGTCCAAGAAGGTACCCATACTATAACTCCAATTTTGGAATACCCAGACTATTTCCAAGTTTCACCATCATCATATACAATCACTTTCCCAAATACGTCCGACACCATCACCCAAGACTTCTGTATCACACCAAAAGGTATTTACAGACAAATAAACATCACAGTGCTCCCTCTCACGCCGCCAGCTCGGCCAGGCTTCGATGCATCGTACAAGATCGTGTGGGAAAATGTAGGCAATCAGGTAGAAAGTGGCACCCTCAATTTTACCTATGATGAGACATTGCTAGATTATATCTCTGCTACGCAGACTGCAGATCAAGTAGCAGATGGCATCATCAAATGGAATTTTAGTAATTTATTGCCATTCGAGAAGCGTGAAATTACCGTCACGCTCAAAGTCAATAGACCTACAGACACACCAGCCGTCAATGCAGGAGACAAGTTGTACATGACAGCATCGATCTTGGATAATATCTTTACGCTCGAAAACACCGTTGTCGGCTCATACGATCCGAATGACAAAACATGTCTCCAAGGAGATCGCGTTCATCCCGATATGATTGGCAAGTATGTGGATTATCTCATTCGCTTTGAGAATACAGGTACATACGCCGCAGAAAATGTCGTCGTCAAAGATATCATCGATACCAAAAGATATGATGTTTCGACCCTACAAATCACCGATGCTAGCCACGAAGTATATACACGGATAGAAGGCAATAAGGTAGAATTCATTTTTGAAAACATCCAATTGCCATTCGATGATGCCAATAATGATGGTTACATCGCCTTCAAGATCAAGACATTATCGACGCTCCAACTTGGTGACTCACTCAAAAATCTAGCTGATATCTATTTTGATTATAACTTCCCGATCAGGACAAACGAAGCGCAAACGACCGTCGCCTTGCCGTCATTTACACAAGAATGGGTATCAGATGTCAACATCTATCCCAATCCTGTATCAGACATCTTGTTTCTCCAAACTGAAGAAACATGGACAAAAGCTGAGATCTTTGATGTAGCTGGTAGGATCATGAGAGCCGCATCATTGAGTAGTCAAACTATCGACGTGAGCACCTTAGAAGTTGGGACTTATTTTGTAAGACTAAGAAATGGAGATAGGGTAGGGAGAGTGAAGTTTGTGAAGATGTGATTATTAATTGATAAAAATGAAAAATATAATAATTTTTATTGCAACAATTATCCATTTTACATATGGAAATGCACAATCAGGTTTTGAAAAATATTTCGGTAAAGAAGTAAGCTCGGATTATAGGATTAGTTTATTGCCATTAAGAATTGACGACAAAGAGCTAGAAACAAGACTCAAAGAAACAAGGTTCAATAATGTGACTATCAATGTAACAGAATTTGACAATCTTAGAGAAAAAGTTGGCCTTATTAATACACATAAACATGTCACTTCTATTGAATTGACTACAAATTGGCGCGATACTGTTTATAGAACTATTCCAAAGTTCAGGAATCTTGAAAATATAGATTTCGTTTATATAAACGGAAAACTGAATTTGAATTATGATAGTTTATGGGCAGAAATACTAAAAATGCCATCGCTTAAATTTTTAGGTATTTACAATATTGGTAAAAATATGGTTAGCTCTTCAGCTTTAGACGAATTATTGGCAAAACTGGATGGAATATATATGAACCAACCTGAAATTTATCTGCCCAACCCCGAAAAATACCCATTAAATGCTAACAGTATTGTATTAGAATCCTACAATCACGAAACCAAAAACTTCTTCGAACCATTAAAAAAAGCTAGTAATTTAAAGTTCCTTTCATTGTCAGGTTTTACACTTTCAGATGAAAATGCCGCAGATTTTGGAGTTTTTAAAGAATTGAACAAATTATCTATTATTAGGCTAGGCACTAAGGAAGATACACCTCTATTACAAAGTGTAGCTACATTACCGAAATTGAAATATTTCAACCTGAATTTGGGTAAGGCTACTTCAAATATTGAAAAAAATATAGGTTTATTAAAAAATATAAAAGACTTACAAGTCTCAGTTAGTTGGAAAAGTGAAGCTTGTTATATCCCTGAATCGCTTTTTGATTTAAATAATTTAAAAAACCTTGTAATTAGTGGTTTTACTGACACAATTTTAAGTAAAAATATTAAAAAACTTTACAAGCTAGAAAAACTCGAATTAAGGGGAAAATTCAAGGAACTTCCTAATGAAATAGGTGAACTTAAAAATCTGATAGCTTTAGATATTTCATATATCAAAATCACAACACTGCCTAATACAATAGGAAAAATAAAAAATTTAAAAAGTCTGGACGCTCATTCTTGTAAACTAACTAGGCTACCTGAATCTATTGGTGATTTGGGGAAACTAGAATATTTAGATTTAGGTTATAACAAAATTGAAAAATTA
>CALFYH010000326.1 GCA_937952155.1 uncultured Saprospiraceae bacterium | reverse complement strand
GATCTACACAGGCGAAGACACTCTTTCCCTACACGACGCTCTTCCGATCTAAGAACATTAGACATCGAATATGATCTCGAAAATCTTGTCATTTATCCCAACCCTTCTTCGGGGGTCTTTCAATTATCAAATCAAGTAAATTGGATAAATAGTAAAATAAGTGTTTATAATCAGGAAGGTAAGCAGGTTTACACAGGGAGAATTTCTGACCAACCAATAGATTTATTATTTCTAGGTTCTGGTATGTATTACCTTACCGTTGAAAAAGTCAATACATTAAAAGTAGCAAAAGTAATAATCACCAAATAAAATAATTAAAATGAAAAGTTTAAAAAATCTTATGGTATATTCGTACCTTTTAGTCTCATTAAGCGCATGTACTCAAGATGAAACATCTTCAAAAATTACCCCAATTAAAGAATATGAATCTTGTTGTGGTACAGAAGCGGTAGAATACAATGTAGAATTGAACGATGGAAGTAAAGCTTATATTTTTGTTCCAAATGCATTTACCCCTAATAAGGATGGAGTAAATGATGTTTTCAGCCCTGTTTTATCTAAGGAAATTGATTATATGCAATACTTAGTCATTCAAAAAGAAGTCTTTGATGATACCACATCTAGTTTGCTTTATCAAGTTGAAAACATTACCTTAGAAAATTATAAAAGCATAGGTTGGAACGGGCTTGACAAGTTTGGAAAACCGCATAAAGGTGCTTTCAGTTATACTGCCTATTGTGCAACAAAAGATGGCAAAACATTTCTTATCAAAGGAAATGCTTGTGCCATTGTTTGTGACAAAGATGCTGAATATTTTAAAAATAATGAAGGTTGTTTTTTTCCTATCCAAGCAAACTCTAATGGGCAACTTGACAGAAACTTAAAGGCTGGGGAAGAAAGTTGTTTTAATAAATAGTTTTTAAGGTGAAATTGAGAAGTAATATTGATTTTATAAAAAGGAAAACTGATATTTTTAAATCATATATATTTGTGTCCATCGCCTGTTAACGTAATTATTTTCTTATATATTTCAACATTATTTGCTCCATATTATCTCGGACGAAATAGTAATGTACTGAACTTTTCCTAAAACATACTGTACCTTTGCTGCATAATTCACAATTATGAATCAAAAAGTTTTAGTAACGGGTGGCACAGGATATATCGGAAGCCATACGATTATCGACCTGATAGAAAATGGGTATGAGGTAGTCTGTGTAGATAATGGCAGCAATTCTGATACATTATCACTAGCGGCAGTCAAGGATATCACTGGAATAGATGTGCCGTATTATCATTTGGATTTATGTGAATTGGATGGCGTGAAACGTATTTTTTCCGAACATCCTGATATCAAGGGTATTATACATTTTGCAGCATTGAAAGCTGTAGGCGAATCCGTAGAACAACCGATACGATATTTCCGCAACAATCTAGATTCGCTTATAAATATCCTAGATGAAGCGATGAAAAACCATGTTGAAGCTTTCATATTCAGCTCTAGCTGTACAGTGTACGGTGATGTTACGCATAGTCCAGTTACTGAAGAAACACCATTGCAAGAAGCTGCATCACCTTATGGTCGTACCAAACAAATGGGCGAACAATTGATCACAGATTCACTAAGGAATAGCAGTTTAAAAAGTATTTTACTCCGGTATTTTAATCCCGCTGGTGCACATGCTAGTGCAAAACTTGGCGAATCACCCGTGAATCCAGCACAAAATCTAGTACCTGTGATCACGGAGACAGCCATAGGTAAGCGAAAAGAAATGACCGTATTTGGCGACGATTATCCTACGAGAGACGGAAGTGCTATCAGAGATTATATCCATGTTGTTGACTTGGCACATGCACACACACTTGCTTTAAGGTATATTTTTGAAGGAAAGCAGCAAGTAAGTACTGATGTATTTAATGTAGGTATCGGCAATGGACTAAGTGTCTTAGAAATCATCCACGCATTCGAATCACAAACAGGTGAAAAACTCAACTATAGAGTAGGCCCACGACGTGCAGGTGATATTATGGCCATTTATTCAGATTATTCAAAGGCAAAAAACCTATTAGGTTGGGAGCCAAAATTGGATGTAAATGATATCATGCGATCTGCTTGGGCATGGGAAAAAGAAAGAACAGGTCGTCAAAATCAATAAATTCATATTACATTTTTGTTAAATATATAATTATTGATATCTTTGTGATTTGTTCCATCATTTTAATAAAATAACCAAGCATTGATCGCATACCTCAACGGAGATATCACGTATAAAACTCCTACTTATATTTATGTAGATTGCCATGGTGTAGGCTATCATGTAAACATTAGTCTCAATACCTATGCAAAGCTCGAAAATCTTCAAAAAATAAAAATTCTGACTTATCTAAATGTCAAAGAAGATGAGCACACCTTATTTGGCTTTTTTGATGACGATGAGCGAAGCTTATTCATCCTGCTTATCTCTGTATCGGGTGTAGGTGTCAATACGGCACGAATCATACTTTCTTATATGACGCCTGATGAAGTGCGTACTGCCATCATCCATGAAAATGCTGTTTCTTTAGGCAAAGTAAAGGGTATTGGTCCCAAGACCGCAAAAAGAATCATCCTAGATCTCAAAGACAAAGTCATCAAGGAGTCTGGTAGTGACCACGTTATCTTAGTCGGGCCTGAAACAGTAAGCATTCGCTCGGAGGCACTTTCAGCACTGGTTGCATTAGGATTTCCAAAGCCTGTTGTCGAGAAACAAATAAAAACAGTCATGGAAAAAAATCCAAATACTGATCAAGTTGAAGATTTGATTAAGCAGGTTTTAAAGCAAATGAGTTAATATTTAATTTTTTCGAATAAAATATACGACAACACTAATATTCAACGTTATACACGGATGTACTTTATTCTGCGTAGTATAAATGCAGGAAGTATTTAATAAAATTGTGATAGTTTTTATGAACATGAAACAAAGTTTTTTATCCATCATTATGGTTTTTGGATTGATTTGGACAGTATCGGCCAAGCTTCCATCCAAAAAACTTCCTGATCCTTATGCTGTTGATTTTTCGGCTACAACTATGACGGCTTTAGACACTATTCCATTGGTGGATAGAGAAGGAGATTACATTAATGACAAAAAATACAATCCCTTTGATATCACTCCAGCTGAAATTAAACAAAAAGTTGAATACGATCCAGCATCAGGGCATTATATTATCATGGAAAAAATCGGTGACGAATATTACCGTACACCGACCTACATGACCTTTGATGAATATATGGACTATATTGCAGCCGAACAAGAAAAGCAATATTTCAATACATTAGGTGGAATAAAATCAGAAAAGAAATCCAAATCTGGGCGTATAGACCCAATGGACAAAATTGATCTACAAAATAGCTTGATAGACCGTTTATTTGGTGGTACCGAAGTCAATATCCAGCCGCAAGGAAGTGTAGATTTAAGTATCGGTTGGTTATATAGTAGGCGAGAAGATCCAAATTTAGCTATTAATGCGCAACGACAAAGCCAGCCTGATTTCCCTACGCCGCTTATCAAAATGAGTGTTGATGGTAAAATTGGTAAAAAACTCAATCTTGATTTTAATTATGATACTCAATCCACTTTCGATTTTGACAGATTGACAAAAATTTCATTTGACTCTGATAATTTTTCAGAGGATGACATCATAAAAAAGATAGAGGCCGGTAATGTAAATCTACCGCTTCGAGGCAATCTTATCCAAGGTGCTCAGAGTTTGTTTGGATTAAAAACCGAACTACAATTCGGAAGGCTTCGTTTGACAGGATTACTTTCATATCAAAGATCCAAAACCAACACGATAAAGATAGAAAATGGTGTCGCTATTCAGGAATTTAATATTGCTCCAAATGAGTATGATGAGAATAGACACTTTTTCTTAGGT
This sequence comes from uncultured Saprospiraceae bacterium, assembly GCA_937952155.1. GTDB lineage: Bacteria > Bacteroidota > Bacteroidia > Chitinophagales > Saprospiraceae > OLB9. The sequence goes on along the minus strand of CALFYH010000326.1, from coordinate 2,794 downwards.
CATTACTATAGAGACAGTTATGAAGAAAACCTAAGCAATTTGCCATACATATCTACTTCACATCAAATAGCACAAATCGAAGTTTGGGTATCTGATGATAGACCAGAATTTCAAGAAAACTCTACGATGGTAGCGGCAATTGCCGACCTAGCAGAACCTGATAAGACCAAGGCAACTTCTGATGCGCCAACTGTGTTTTCACCTAATGACAAAGATGATAGACTGAGACCACTTCCATATAATGATGTGAATGATATTTACAAAAAAGTCCAAGCATCCAAAGATATTGAAGATATAGACAAAGTTGCTAGACAACTCCAGTCCGCCGAAATTGGTCTCAAGAGAACAAGAGACTTTGAGATTTTCAGAGGTCGCAAACTTGCTTCGTCTGAATATTCTTACAATCCCAAATTAGGTACATTATCACTGAATTCTCGCCTTAAACCAAATCAAGTCCTTGGTGTTGCATACAATTATTATTTTACTGCGAATGGAGATGAAGTATATCAAGTAGGACAGATATCTGCCAACTCTATTCAAGCTGGTGACCAAACGGATACCACCAAGGTAGAGCCTAAAAAAGTACACTTCATAAAATTGTTAAAATCCACCAACCAGACTACAAAATCACCAATGTGGGATTTGATGATGAAAAATGTGTACAACCTCAAGATCAATTCCATGAACCAACAGGATTTTGTTTTTGATGTATTTTATGAAGATGACAGAACTGACGGGTCACTAAAGCGATATATTCCAGAGCCAGCATATGAAATGCCCTTTGTACCATTACTTCAGCTTTTTAATCTGGATAGACTAAATCGGGCAGGAGATCCTCAACCAGATGGATATTTTGATTACATCCAAGATGTGACAGTGATAGAACGTACAGGAAGTATTGTATTTCCTGTGTTGGAACCATTTGGAAGCCATCTAGATACTGTAGCTGTTAAAAAAGTGCGTAAAACTTCTACAGTGACCAATGCAGTTCTAGAAAAGTATCGTTTTGATTTATTATACGACACATCATATGTTGCTGCAACTCAGCTGGGCTTGACCAAAAATAAATTTAGAATGGTCGGAAAAGTGAAAGGTGCTGCAGCCAACGGTGAGATCTACCTAGGCTCATTTATTCCTCAAGGTTCTGTGAGAGTAAATGCAGGTGGAAAGCAATTGGTAGAAGGTCAGGATTACGAAATCGATTACTCATTGGGTAGATTGCGTATCATCAATCCGGCATTTTTGGCCCAAGGCACGCCACTAAATGTAAGTTTTGAAGACAACTCTATCTTCAGCCTCCAACAAAAAAATATGTTGGGACTGAGAGCTGAATATCAGTTTAATAAAAAATCTAGTCTTGGTGCAACATTCTTGAGATTGTCAGAAAGACCGATCACACAAAAGGTAAATATTGGAGATGATCCGATTTCTAATAAGATCTTTGGTTTGGATTATAATTATAACGATGAAGCTCCTTGGATAACTAAGTTGGTGGACAAACTGCCTTTTTATAGTACTTCAGAAAAATCAAAAATAAACTTTACCGCTGAGGCTGCAGGCTTGATACCAGGCCATGCTAGCGGTATTGATTTGGAATATGTTGATAATCAAGGAAAAACTATTGTCGAAGATAAAGGTACTGCGAATATTGATGACTTTGAGAGCGCAATTACCAATTTAAACCTTGGTGGTACTAATTCAATACAATGGTCACTAGCGAGTGTCCCTTCCAGTGAGTCGTTGGATGGCTCCAAATTTAGGGAATATGATCTGGATGACAACATTGCCTATAATTCAAATCGTGCATTGCTCAACTGGTCAACTTTGGATTTTGGTACATTACGTACAGAATTTGACCGTAAAAACCCATACACGCGAATAATCAATCAACAAGAATTATTTAAAACTAGGGATCCTCAGCCAGGCCAGACTCAATTATATACTTTTGACTTGAGTTATTACCCTGAAGAAAGAGGGCCTTACAATTTTGATTCAAAGAAACCATCACAATATTCTAAAGGTATTAGAGTTGATAATCAGAAGGTTTTCCTAAACGAACCTAAGACAAGGTGGGCTGGGGTACAGCGATATTTCCAGAATTCAGATTTCGAGGCCGCAAATTATGAGAGTATAGAGTTCTGGATGTTAAATCCATTTTTGGACCGAGGAGACAACTTAGGGCACGCACCAAATGAAGAAGGAAAGATAGTATTTAATCTCGGTAGTGTTTCTGAAGATGTCATGAAGGACAATCTCCTGTTTTTTGAGAATGCAATGCCTACATCTCAAAGAAAGGTACCAGTTACCAATACTGCCTACGGTAGAGCAACTGCAAGTATTCCATTGGTCAATGGATTTGACTTACAAGAGGCGAAAATTCAAGACGTTGGATTTGATGGGATGAACAATGCACAAGAAGCAGAGAAGTTTGAATTTTGGTTGTCTGAAAATAATCTTGCAGTGATCGATAAAATAGCAAAGGATCCATGTAATGATGATTTTGTATTCTTCAATGACCAATCATTGCAAGGAGATACAAATCTTATGGACAGAATGCGATTTTTTAATGGTACAGAAGGGAATGCACCTTTAAACAATGGCAATGTCAATACATCGGGAGGAAGTAATCAGACCAACTTTGTAAGAGGTAATCGATATCCCGATGTAGAAGACATCAACAATAATAAAACACTCGATCAAACAGAAGCATTTTATGAATACGTTTTGGATATCAAACGGTTGGCAGGCACCAATGAGTTGGATACTGCCGTATTGGCCGAAAAAGGTTATTATC
>CALFYH010000325.1 GCA_937952155.1 uncultured Saprospiraceae bacterium | reverse complement strand
CTAGCTTTGTCAATACGACTCCATCAAAATCCAATCGTTCATTAAAGACTGCGGCCGTATTTACTGCATCTTGCCCGGTCATGGAATCCACCACAAATAAAGTTTCAGTAGGATTTGTAGCTTTTTTGATATCCTCAATTTCCTGCATCATTTCTTCATCTACAGACAAACGTCCTGCGGTATCTATGATAACAACATCACAGCTATTTCCCTTTGCAAAATTTATGGCATTTAATGCAATCTGTACTGGATCTTTACTTTCTGGTTCCTTATAGATTTGTACTCCTACTTGTTCGGCCAAAACAGACAACTGATCTACTGCGGCAGGACGATAAACATCACAAGCTACCAATAAAGGCTTTTTTGATTTTTTGTCTTTGAGGAATTTCGCCAACTTTCCTGTAAAAGTAGTCTTACCCGATCCCTGAAGTCCGGAAATAAGAATAACGCCAGGATTGCCTTTAATATTGATACCTGCAGCTGTACCACCCATCAACTCTGTCATCTCGTCTTGGACGATTTTGACCATGAGTTCTCCCGGCTTAACAGAACTAAGAACATTTTCCGTTCCTAAGGCTTTATCCTTAATTTTATCCGTAAATTCCTTGGCTATTTTATAATTTACATCCGCTGCAACTAATGCCCTTCTGATCTCTTTTATCGAGTTGGCAATGTTGATTTCTGTTAATCTACCTTCACCTTTTAGGTTTTTAAATGCAAATTCCAGTTTTTCACTTAAATTTTCAAACATGTATCTTATATTTTAAGGTGCAAATATACATTTTTGAACCATTCGATACACCAGACAATTAAAATTGATCTTACAAATTTGAAATTTATAGGCTAAAGAAAATGATAATTATGCAAAATGATTACTTTTGGCATTCCATTAATCAAATTCTTTAATGAAATCATCTAGGCGTAAATTTATAAAACAAGCAGCAGTTATCATTCCCGCAGCTTCGATCCTGCAGTCATGTCAACCTAAAATGACAGAAAAAATAATAAAACCAATTGTAGTTTCGACTTGGGACAGTGGACTTGAAGTAAATAAAGTGGCTTGGCAAATATTAAGAACCAACGGTAAAGCGATCGATGCTGTAGAAAAAGGAGCAAATTCCATCGAAGACACCATAAATTGTTGTGTAGGCCTTGGCGGAAATCCTGATCGCGACGGGTTTGTAACTTTGGATGCTTGTATTATGGACGAGAAACAAAACTGTGGAAGTGTTGCCTTTCTGCAGGATATTAAAAATCCGATAAGTGTAGCCAGAAAAATCATGGAAAAAACGCCACATGTCATGCTCGTAGGCGATGGGGCCAAAAAATTTGCAATCGATAATGGATTTAAAGAAGAATCTGATGTACTCTCCGATGATGCTAAAGCTGAATATGCAAAATGGCTTGAAAAATCGGAATATAAACCACAAATAAATATAGAAAAAAGACAAAACTCAGAAACTAAAGTTCCTGGAAAATTAAGCAACGGTGATTTCAATCATGATACCATGGGTATTGTGGCTATAGATAGTAATGGCGACCTTTCGGGTGCGTGTACCACCAGTGGAATGGGTTTCAAAATGCACGGAAGAGTTGGTGATTCACCCATAATAGGTGGCGGACTATTTGTAGATAATGAAATAGGTGGTGCAACATCTTCTGGACAAGGTGAAGAAGTCATAAGAATTTGTGGTACACATCTAGTTGTGGAACTAATGCGCATGGGAAAGACTCCTATGGATGCTTGCAAAACAGCCGTAGAAAGAATAATCAATGTAAATCCCGAAAAAGCAAAAACTTTTCAAGTTGGCTTTCTCGCTATCAACAAAAATGGTATCGTAGGTGGATATTCTGTGCAGCCTGGATTTACCTATTCTGTTACATCAGATGACAATGGTGGTCAAGTTTTCGAAGCAGAAAGCCACTTCAAATAATTGTCCACCCGGAAATCTAAAAATTCCTATTCAATCAACAATACGTCTCGAACGCTTGAACCAAGTTATTTGCTATTGTCTGAGCTGAATTGCCTTCGATGTGCCTTCTTTCTAGCATATGCACCAAAGCGCCATCTTTAAAAAGAGCAATTGCAGGAGAAGATGGTGGATATGGAAGCAAATATTCGCGAGCTTTGTCCACTGCATCTCTATCTACACCGGCAAAGACTGTAATTAATTGATCTGGCTTTTTGCCTTGAGAAACAGCAATTTTGGCACCTGGTCTAGCATTAGCAGCAGCACAACCACAAACTGAATTGACAACCAAAAGAACGGTTCCTTTTTGGTTTTCTATCATATCAGAGACTTCTTGTGACGTAGTGAGCCCCTGAAATCCGAAATCAGTAAGATCTTTAGCTATTGGCGTGGTTAATTCTGAAGGATACATTCAATTTTTTATTGAGATAAAATAATAAACTTTGTAATAAGCATCATTAACAAAGGACTTGAAAAAAAGTTTGCCGATTTATTCCGAAATATCCTGAATTATTACACATTTTTTCATCAAAAAGGACTATATTTGGAAAATATTGATTTGTTTTGCGGATTATTAGTACACTAAGTATATTTGATCAAATGGAACAAGTGTCTGCTTCATACAATTTATTGAAAACAGAAGTAAGTGGTTTTACCTTAGAAAAAACGGTAAAGCTTATGAAACTTAGTTTTTCAAGAGTGCTTTTGACACAACCGAATATAGATATAACAGTAGATCAATGGGTTATCATTCAGTTATTGCATCAAAATCATTCAATAAGTCAACATCAGTTAGCAAAACTGGCATTTAAAGATGCGCCTACAATTACAAAAATGCTTGATATTTTAGCATTCAAACAAATTGTAAAAAGAGAAATCCACGGCTCTGACAAGAGAAAAAACACAATAGAACTTACAGCATTAGGAAAAATTAAGTATGATCAAATCCTACCTCTGGTGCAGCAATTCAGACATGATGCCTACGAAGGTTTGAGTCATGAAGAATTATTAGGATTAGATAAAATTTTACAAAAAATATTCAACAATCTATCGAAACACCATTAATATGCATTATCATTCTTTAGGTCATTTACCACAAAAAAGGCATATACAATTCAGAAAACCAAACGGGTCGTTGTACAGCGAACAACTGTTTTCGACTGAGGGATTTAGTGACATGTATTCACTTTTATATCATAATCATCCGCCTACCTTGATCACTCAAATAGGAGATCCTGTAGATGTTGCCCCAAAAACTATCCATGACAAACAGCTAAAACATAGGAGTCTGCAAGGATTTAATATACAACCTGAAGAAGATTATCTTGAAAGTCGAAAACCAGTCTTGGTTAATAACGATTGTAGAATCATTCTCTCCGCTCCTACTCGAAGTATGACCGATTATTTTTATAAAAATGCAGATGCAGATGAATGTATTTTTGTACATGTTGGCAGTGGCATATTGAAGACCATGTATGGTGACATTAGGTTTGAGTATGGAGATTATCTTGTCATACCGCGTGGAACAATTTATCAATTAGAATTCGACACGACAGATAACCGACTTTTTATTGTAGAATCTAGTTCTCCTATACTTACTCCAAAAAGGTATAGAAATGATTTTGGACAGCTAATGGAACATTCGCCTTTTTGTGAAAGAGATATTCGCAAACCCAATGTCCTAGTTACCTATGATGAAAAAGGTGATTTTCTGCTGTATATTAAAAAGCAAGACAATCTAGATCGGAAGAGCGTCGTGTAGGGAAAGA
>CALFYH010000324.1 GCA_937952155.1 uncultured Saprospiraceae bacterium | reverse complement strand
CTTTTCCAAAAAGACATTTTGCACCATTTCTGATCTCTTCCACAAAGTACTTAATTAGATTTTTTCCCCTTTTCTTTATCTGTTCATCATATTTTTTTTTTGTTTCTTTATCTTCCATTTTGTTTAATTTATTTTTTCACCTTTATTATTGGTATAATAGTCATTAGTGGCAATCACTAAAGACAACTTTTTTGTCCCTTTTTCGAAGGTAGATAATGCTACATCTTTTCCGATATTACCAATGAGTTGAACTGAGTTTTTTAATGAATTTGTCATGATTTTATGATTTTAATTAGATTATTTGAATATTTTTTATTGTTGCTTGAAACTTGATTGTACACACATTAAAATGGTACTGCTTCAGCTGTGTTTTGGGTGATTTTGGCGATTTTATAAAATTCATTAACTATGATTTCAGTAACATAGCGTGTAGTGCCAGATGTATCAGTGTATGTCCTATTGCTGAGTTTGCCGTGGATTGCTACTTCTGTACCTTTCTTAAAACATAAAGCTAAGTCCTCAGCTGTTTTGCCCCAAGCAATAATTTTGTGCCAGTCTGTTTGTTTTACCTTTTCACCTGTTTTATTGGTGTAGAACTCATTTGTTGCTACGATAGTTGTAGCCTTTTTGTTGCCATTTTCAAAAGAAGTAAGCACTACATCTTTACCTACATGACCTACGATTTGAACTGAATTTTTAGTATTTGTTGACATGATTAAAATATTTGTGTCCGTATTACTATATGTATGTTTTGTTAGTAAGCCAGACGGGTTAAACAAAAATTTGATCTTCCGATCGATTGACGATGCAAAGGTGCAGCATGCCGAAAGACAGAATCGTTTTTTATACGTTTCTATACGTTTGTAAACGTATCTATATGTGTACACATTTTTAAATAACTTACAATTTATTGTTTTTCAGTTGTTTACGAAATTTAATTTCTTATCGAATTTTTTGTGATTTATTTTAAAATTATTTTCATATCCATTGTCTTTGTAACATATGTTGCCTCATAATATTTTCAAAACATTACATTTGCAAAAAAAATAAAATGAGTGATAAGAAAATTTGGAACGATTGGGCATTTATTATCATGGCATGTCTTACGCTAGGCTTAGCGCCATTCGTTCCAGAGCCACATATTTGGGGTAAAGTACGTTGGATTTTAGGTGGTGCCAAAGGAATGGCTTTGATGGACTGGGCTGATTTTTTAATGCATGGCATTCCTTGGATGCTATTGATTAGGCTCGTTGTTATTCATATTGTAGGATTAGTTAAACAGGAAAAGTGAAAGTTGATTTTTAATGTTGAATTAACGATTGATTTATAATGTTGGGATAATAATTCTTGGATTCCAATAACATGGAAACTTTACAATTTTACCAATTTTTTAAGATGCAAAATATTTAAATTGGCATATAAATAATCACTTATTAATGAATTATAAGCTATTATTGTTAAAAATACACTATCTTCGCATCTTTTTAAAATCGAATCAATATGGCTGCTTTAATCCATGTAAATAATCATCAGAAAACCAAAATATTAGCTACCGTCGGGCCAGCATCGAGCAGCATGGAAGCGCTATTGGATCTTGTCAAAGCTGGTGTCAATGTTTTTAGGCTTAATTTTTCCCATGGTGCACACAGTCAACACCAGCAGGTCATAGACAATATCCTTGAGATCAATGAAAAATATAATGTCCATGTTGGAATATTGGCTGATTTACAAGGTCCAAAACTCAGAATCGGGAAAATAGAAAATAATGAACTTGCTATCGAGCCTGGTGATGTATTGACTTTTGTAAATGAAGAATGTATAGGAACAAAAGAGAAAATATACATGAGCTACGAGCTCTTTGCAAATGATGTGCAGGTTGGGGAAAAAGTGTTGGTCGATGATGGTAAAATTGTACTGAAAGTAATTGAAACTGATGGAGTAAGTAAAGTAAAGCTTGAAGTTCTTTTTGGTAGTGTTTTGTCTTCAAATAAGGGCGTAAATCTACCAGATACCGTCGTAACTCAACCATCACTGACAGAAAAAGATTTGGAAGATTTGGAATATATCCTTACGCAACCAGTAAATTGGATTGCTTTATCTTTTGTAAGACAAGCAAAAGATGTCAAAGATCTTCAGAGGAGAATCAAAGCTAAAAAACACATAGCCAAGGTCGTAGCCAAGATCGAAAAACCGGAGGCCATTACCAATATCAAAGAAATCATCAAAGTATCTGATGCAATAATGATCGCAAGAGGAGATCTAGGCGTTGAAGTGCCAATTGAAAAATTGCCAGCTCTTCAAAAAATGATCATCAATCGTTGTGTTCTGAAATCAAAACCCGTAATCGTTGCCACCCAAATGATGGAAAGTATGGTTACGAATCCATCTCCTACCCGATCTGAGGTAACCGATGTGGCAAATGCTGTATTAGATGGTACAGATGCAGTCATGCTTAGTGGCGAAACATCTGTAGGAAATCACCCAGCTTTGGTAGTGGAAGCCATGAGAAAAATCATAGGTGAGGCTGAATTGCATTATCATATTCAGGGAAAAAGGTCTGTACCAGATCCCGAATCGGATACCTTCTTGTCTGATATCCTTTGTCTTAATGCGCCAAGGATCGCTGAAGAAGTAAATGCCAAAGCAATATTGGGACTTACTGTAAATGGTTATACAGCTTTTAAAATATCTTCATATAGACCAAAACCAGATATCTACATCTTTTCTGACAAAGCGCACATGCTTAATACACTTAGCCTTGTTTGGGGCGTAAAATGTTTCTTATATACAAAGTTTACTACCACAGACGAAACCATCGAAGATATAAACCAAATTCTGAAAAACGAAGGAATCGTGAACACGGATGATATCGTTGTAAATACAGGTAGCATGCCACTTCATAAGCGCTTCAGAACCAACATGTTGAAAATAACGATAATAGAGTAAAAAGATAGATAGGAAGCTTAAAATTTATTTTCTACTTCTGCCACCTCTAGCATAAAATAATGCATGTCAGTATTTAGCATAAATGGCTTCATCCTTTCGCTGCCTGGACCAAACATTGCCAGCTCTGTAAAATCTGCTGAATGATCCATACCACCGAAAGCTACAGAAGTATGTTCGGCTTGGTACATTGCATATTCTTTGAAAGGAAGTTTATAAGAATTATAAACACCTTCTGACTGATGTTCTTTATACTTTTCTATGATGAATGCGAGTTGGTTTTCGGTCAGCTTATAATTTTGATTTGCAAAAACTCGATCAGCCAGTGAAGTTGCAGATGCATCGCGTTCAAAACCCATCAATATCCAATCGTTCGTATGCTTGAATGAAAATAATGACTCAAAATTTTTGTCTGCTTTTTCCCCATAGTACAAGCCTGGATTGGCATTTCCATGATCTGAAGTAATGACGACTAGTGTATTACCATCTTTCTCAGCAAAATCAATAGCAACTTTTACGGCATCGTCGAAGGCAACCTGATCGTAAATCAAGGCAGCTGCGTCGTTGGCATGAGCTGCCCAATCCACTTTTCCACCTTCTATCTGAAGACAAAATCCATTTTTATGGTCTTTCATCAAGTCTATGGCTTTACTTGCCATTTCGGCAAGCGAAGGTACTTTAGCGGCAAGCATAGGATCATTTACTCTATCCAATTCATATGGCAAACCATCATTATCAAAAACACCCAAAACAGGTTTCTGATTGGTAGCGACGTTCATTTCATCCTTTGATTGCAAAACTGTGAATCCCGCTTTTGTGAACTCATCAAACATATTTCGATCGTCCTTTCTGGCATTAAAATATTTGCTTCCGCCGCCCATCATCACATCAAATCTGAGTTGAAGATATTTTTCAACAATTTCTGCTTGCTCACCACGCGATTTAGAAGATACGCAAAAACCTGCAGGTGTAGCATGTGTTATTGGAACAGTGGTAACACATCCCACCTTTTTTCCAGAACGCTTGAATTTCTGCCAAATAGGTAAATATTCTTCGCCATTAGGACCAGAATTTAGTCGGCCATTTTTAACTCTAACGCCGCCGCCCCAAGATGAGCTCGCTGCAGCACTATCTGTAACGAGCGAACTTGCTGACGCCATATCCATCAATCCTCTAGAAACTCTTTGATTTCTATACAGATCTAGCCAATTGCTACCTCGTCCTTCTTTGCGTCTTCTAAACAAATCTCCCATATTGAGCGTACCAGAACTCATCCCATCACTGACCATAAATATAATATTTTTGGCCTTTTTACCAGCACTTTTACCATTGACCAACGATTGTGTCGGTGTACAAGCTTGGGTAGGCAATATAAATGAAGCACCCATAGCTGTCAAAGCTGAATTTTGGAAGAATTGTCTGCGTTTCATTATCAGATTACATTTTATGATTAGGCAAAGATAGCAGATAGCCTTCGATAACAAGCAAATGTAGTATTAAATTTGTGGGAAGTTTTACTTATTTTTGAGAGATAAGCTTTCAATTAAGAATTAAATTGCCCAATTTTAATACCTGTGATAAAAAATACTCCCTGTAAAAAATATTAATTTACAATGCAGGAATTGTTTCAACTAATACTTCATTACCTAATTTGTCATAATAAATACATGTCATTTCACCTAGTCGTACTACCCATTTTTCTATACCCGTTTCAGCACAATGATTACAAAACATAAAATAATCTGTTTCACCTTTTTGATGGATTTTTAGATATTCAATAAATTTATCCTTATCACATTGATCTGAAATAAACAAATCATCATATTTAGGTTTCGATTGAGTTTGAAAATTATCTTTACCAAAATATGCAGTATGACTATCTTTTACCCATGTTTCGAATGCCAAAACTCCAATTTCTTTAATATCCTGAATATATTGTGGAAAATCTGCTCCAGATTTCACTTTACTGTGTGCTTCTTCTATTTGTTCTATTGTAAACATTCTTTTTTGTTTTGAGTAATTATAAATAAATATTCAATTCATTAAAATTCTAAATGCATGTTTAAATGCTCAATTCTCCACCACTTTTCCATACAAATCATAATCTTCAGCATCCGTGATCTCTACCATTGCAAAATCTCCAAGGCGAACGAAATAATCCTTTGCTGGGA
>CALFYH010000323.1 GCA_937952155.1 uncultured Saprospiraceae bacterium | reverse complement strand
CAGCAACACTTTTTAATCTTGCTACCATTTTTCAATATTTGGACATGCATGATAAGGCCATTGAAATTGGTAATAAAATGATTGCCCTTGATCTAGAAAAGGATGATGGTGAAGATATTGTTGATGAGTCAACCAAAATTAAAAAACAACTTGAATTTCATCACATGAAGAGTCGTCATATCATACCAAGAAACGATGCTGAAAGGGCAGAAAATGAAGGCAACGTTGATAGTGAGGGAGAAACCAAACCATAAAATTATTTAATAATAAAATGAAGAGGTAAATTTTAATTTGGCTCTTCATTTTTTATGAAAAAAACAATTAAGCAAACAAGCTATCTTTAAGTAATCCTTGCTTTTGAATATCAAAATTAAACTTATCTTTGCCAAGTGAGTAATATTCAGGAACTGATTGGATTATACGAAGGTAATCCACAGACACAGGAAATCAATAATTTATCATCAGGTGAAATGCCTGATTGTGTGCAGCTGAAGGGTATCGTCGGTGCCTTGGACTGCTTTGTACTTTCAGGAGCTTTTCTAAATCAGAAAAGATCGCACATCTACATAGCTTCGGACAAAGAAGCAGCAGCCTATGTGCAAAATACGCTTCAATCTATCTTCGAAAATAAGACAATTCACTTCTTTCCCGATTCATTTAAGCGACCATTACAGTATGACGAATTGGACAAGAACAATGTGCTGATTCGAACGGAAACCATTAATAAAATTCACAGTGCTAAAGGCAAAAATCAAATCCTAGTTTCGTATCCCGAAGCCATTTTTGAGAAAGCGGTTGATCCAACATTACTTGATAAAGACAAGATAAGTATTGAAAAAAATGCCACTTTGGATATCAACACCATGATAGAATTATTGGTGATGTATGGATTCGATAGAGTCGAATTTGTCTATCAGCCTGGACAGTTTTCTATACGTGGTGGTATTATTGATATTTTTAGCTATGGAAATGAATGGCCATATAGGATTGAGATGTTTGACATTGAAGTAGAAAGTATTCGTACATTCAATCCAACGACACAACTATCAGTACAAGATATTGCATCAGTTTCTATTATTCCCAATATCAATAATAAGTTCAAACAAGATCAGAAAATAAGCATTTTCAAAGTCTTTGCACCTGATACGTGTGTTTGGGTTGCTGAGCCAGATATACTGGTGGATAAGCTGCAAATTTGTTTTGAGAAAACAGAGACTTATGCCCAAAGTATTACAGTAAAGTCTGAAGAAGAGTTGCAAGAAGTCTTTAATGAGCGGGCTTTCATTTATCCGCAGGAAATTATAGGTGAAATTTCTGATTATAATACACTTTTGCTGTCGAAATCCCAATATTTTAAGGCTCAAAACACGATTACCTTCGAAGCATCGGCTCAGCCATCTTTCAATAAAAACTTCAATCTTCTGATTGAAAATCTAAAGGAAAATACTTCTAAAGAATACGTCAATTACATCTTTACAGACAATCCAAAGCAAATAGAGCGTTTTTACAATATCTTTGAAGATATGGGTGTAAGCGTGCAGTTTCATCCACTAAATAAGTCGGTGCATGCAGGATTTTTGGATCATGTCAATAAAGTGGCTTGTTATACAGATCATCAGATATTCGAGCGATTCCATAGGTATAAACTCAAGCAGGGATTTACAGAAGATATGGCGATCAGCCTAAAAATGCTTAAGGAACTTCAACCTGGGGATTATGTGACCCATATAGATCATGGCATAGGTAGATATTCGGGATTAGAAACAATCGATATCAATGGTCACAAGCAAGAGACCGTGCGCCTTATTTACCAAAACAATGATATTCTTTATGTTGGTATCAATTCGCTACATAAAATATCGCGTTATGTAGGTAAAGACGGCACCGAACCCAAACTTAACAAAATAGGTGGTGATGCTTGGAAGGCACTCAAGCGCAAGACCAAAGCCAAGGTAAAGGATATCGCAAGAGAATTGATCAAATTGTACGCACAACGTAAAGCATCAAAGGGATTTGCTTTTCCGCCTGACGGATATTTGCAGACAGAACTAGAAGCATCTTTTATTTATGAAGATACTCCAGACCAATTGACAGCAACTCAGGATGTCAAAACAGATATGGAGCGCGAATATCCTATGGATAGGCTGATCTGCGGCGATGTGGGATTTGGAAAGACCGAAGTAGCTATTCGAGCAGCGTTCAAAGCCGTCGTTTCGGGAAAACAAGTGGTGGTTTTGGTGCCTACGACTATTTTGGCATTGCAACACTATAAGACATTTTCAGACAGACTTAAGGAGTTTGGTGCTACTGTAGAGTATATCAATAGATTTCGAAGTACTAAGGAAAAAAATGAAGTATTCAAAGGTGCTGAAGATGGCAAAGTGGAGATCCTGATTGGTACCCATGCTTTGCTAAATAAAAGCTTGAAATTCAAAAATTTAGGACTACTTATTATTGATGAAGAACAAAAATTTGGCGTAGCTGCAAAAGAAAAACTGCGAAGTATTCAGGTGAATGTTGATACACTGACATTGACAGCAACACCGATACCACGTACCTTGCAATTCTCACTGATGGCTGCAAGAGATCTATCTATCATCCGTACGCCGCCACCGAATAGGCAGCCGATTTATACCGAACGTAGAGTGTTTAGTGATGAATTGGTCAAAGAAGCTATTTATTATGAGGTGCAACGTGGAGGTCAGGTCTTTTTTGTACACAATAGGGTGAAGAGTTTGTATGAAATGGCAGACCTTGTGCGATCATTATGTCCCGATGTAGATGTAGCTGTAGCACATGGACAAATGGAAGCTCACGACCTCGAAAATACACTTTTATCCTTTATAGATGGAAAATATGATGTCTTGGTGTGTACAAATATCATAGAAACTGGATTGGATATACCGAATGCTAATACGATGTTGATCAACAATGCACATCAGTTCGGTATGAGTGATCTGCATCAATTGCGTGGTAGAGTAGGGAGATCCAATAAACGGGCGTTTTGTTATCTTTTTGCACCACCATTATCAGTACTCACATCTGAAGCAAGAAAAAGGCTCAAAACATTGGAAGAATTTTCAGACTTGGGTTCTGGATTTCAGATTGCGATGAAGGACATGGATATACGTGGTGCTGGCAATTTACTTGGTGCAGAACAAAGTGGCTTTATTGCGGACATTGGTTATGAAACATATCAGAAAATCCTGGAGGAAGCCGTCATTGAATTGAAAGAAACTGACTATAAAGAGCTATTCGAAACTGAAAACTCATTGAAGAAAATATTTGTTCGGGATGTAGATATAGATACGGATATCGAGATGCTGATACCTGATAGCTATGTATCCAATATTCAGGAACGTCTGACGCTATATACCGAACTGGATAAAATAGATGCAGAAGAGGATATTGTAAAATTTGGCAATATGCTGAAAGATAGATTTGGTACGGTACCGACTCAAGTAAATGAATTGTTTGATGGATTGCGTATCCGTACTTTAGCTAAAAAACTTGGTTTCGAACGTATCGTCTTGAAGAACAGGAAGATGAATAGTTATTTTATCTCCAATCCACAATCTATCTTTTTTGAGACACCAACTTTTCAACAGATAATGCAATATATGTCTGTGACAGGTCATATCCGTGGGTTGACGATGAAGCAATCCAATAACCATCTCATCATGTCCAAAGAAAATGTAAAGACACTCAAAGAAGCTAGAGGAATTCTAGAAGAGATCGTCTCTAAAATTCAACTTTGATTTTTATTAAAATTTTGTTTCCAAAAGGTAAGGCATCATCGCACGCCATGTTGGCCAGTCATGCTTGATATCATAGCCCCAGATGTCCAGATCATGAGGTATATTCCTGTGATTGAGCAAACCTGAGATATAACGAGAGCCACTTGGATCTTCATAATCTCCTGATCCTGTGAGGATATGGATGTGTTGTGAACTTCTAATGGTATTCAGATGGTTTTCATCTTGTAAGTCTTTCAGGTAATGAAGCGGACTATTCCAATAACAATCTTCGTCCCAGTAACTCTTAGTATATTGTCCCAAATCGTACAAACCGGACATAGCTATGCAGCCTCTGATTGCCCAAGGATTTTTGAAAAATAGATTGGCTGCATGAAGCGCACCAAATGAAGCACCACAAGTAATGATCGGTGTATCCTTGCTAGTCCTTCCTTTTATAAATGGCACTACTTCATTGTACACATAGTGGTTGAACTGATTGTGTCTTACTACCTTGGTACGACCATCCAATTTATTATTCAACCAACTTTCATTATTGATAGAATTTATAGAATACACTTTTACTTTACCACTATCTATGTATTGAGCGATAGAATCTATGAGTAAAAATCGTTCATATTCGAGATAGTCTGCGGCTGCTGTAGGCAACAATAGGATAGCTGGCCCGAAATGACCATACTCGACTATTTCCATTTCCTTATTTAGGGTAGGGCTGTACCACTTTTGTATATCTCTGTGCATGAATTATATTTTGCTGCAAGAAAAGGAAAAAAGGTGAATTCAAAAAATATTAATAAATTATTTTATTGTAATTATTTAAGATTTAATCTAGGAGTAAACTACAGATGAAAAGTTTTAGATTCAAGTTATGTATTATGATAATATTTTATACATAAAATAATGATCTATACCGACTTCTTTGAAGCATTCTCCGCGAATTGAATAACCTGCTTTTTTGTAAAATTCTACTGCTGTGTCCCTAGCGTGAAGTTCTATAACCTTAAATCCTTTGTAATGTGCAAATTTTTCGCTTTCATTTACCAAAAATGATCCAAGGCCTTGGGATTGAAGATCTGGATGGACAGCTACCTGTCTCATTTTGAGTTTATCATCAGATCCAGGCTTTAATATCAAAAATGCGCCAAGTTCGCTGGTAACATTGTGATAGCAGGCGATGTGGAATGAATCGTATTCTGTGGCTATGTCTTCAGCGTTAAATTCCATTTTCAAAGGTTTTCGCAAGACAAGGTCTCGTAGACGCAAAGCTTCATCAAATTCTGGTGTGCCGAATTCTATCTGGACACAGTGATAATTTAGGTTCATATAAAAATGGAAGATTATTTTATTTCCTTGTACTCCTCG
>CALFYH010000322.1 GCA_937952155.1 uncultured Saprospiraceae bacterium | reverse complement strand
AGATGTTCCAATAAATTCATTCGTTGGAGCAATACTGTGAATGCCTATCGTCGAAGCTTCTACGTGTATGCCTTCAGATGCAATAAATTCTCCACCAATGCCCGTTGCACCATTGGCTGTACCTTTTACACCTACGCCTACAGAAGTTGCGGTAGCTTGAGCATGGCCTATGACGCCCACTCTGGTGCCTTCACCTTCGCCCTCACCATAGACTCCAATAGTGGTAGTTGCTGACCCAGATGCATTACTTCTACCTACTACGCCAATGCCATAAGAATTGCCGCCTTCAACAAAATGAACATCATTACTAATAGCCATCAAACCGATACTAGAATGAGACTTAAATAGCCCTGCCATCGGTCTGTCTTCATGCGCATATATTTTGGGGTAAGTCCTTAAATCCAAAAGATAGGTAGATGCAGGATTGGATTTTGATTCTGCTTGAATACCTTTATTTCCGCCTTCGAATACACCGCCATACCCAAATCCTTTATATTCTCTAATGGTAGCTCCCGAAGGCAATGCAATACCTTTTACACCTATACCTTCAAAACTGCCGACACCATCGAACTGTCCCTTTACACCAATGGCACCATTCGCTGCCAACGTGGACGAACCTAAAACACCAGTATTTTTTCCTATGGCTACCACACCAGTACCTCCTGTAAAATGACCTGCAGCACCTAAATCCAACGATGTTGCTATTATACCAGTCAGGTCACCATTGACTTCAATACCTGTATTTCCAGCATCGATTTTGATACCTATTCCTGAATCGGTAAATGGTTTGTTGATTATATCTAAAGCAATAGGATCAGTAAAAGTAGTTGCAGTCCCTTGATTATGAATACGCACCATTTTACTTCCCGTCGTGGTATTAAGTGTTATAAAATTAGCTACTCCATTTTCATCTTGAGCCGCTACATTCAGCACGGTATTGTCCAAAACAGCTACACTACCAGGAAGCGGAGATATTAGCACTTGCTTAATGCTAGGGTCATTGTGGCTTAAAGTAGAAGCCCAAATATTATTATTCCACAATGTCGAAGAAGTGCCTGATGTCGGCAACGTTACCGAGCCACCACCATTGGATAATGACAGCGTATTTCCAGAAATAGAAAGTGCTTGAATTTCATTTGATGTAGAATTGTCATTATCACCGATATTGGAAATAGTTGTACCTGTAATATTGATACCTGGTCCAGCAGTATATGTTATAGTACCTCCTGAAGAAGGCAAGGTGACCGAGCCACCACCATTGGATAATGACAGTGTATTTCCAGAAATAGAAAGTGCTTGAATTTCGTTTGTTAATGAACTATCTCTATCATAAGTAAATGATTTCCAAATGCTTCCATTGTACCCTTCAAAATCATTGGTGGTACTATTATATCGAATATGACCAGGTGCATTTGGCAGTCCATCATTTCCCACTTTTAATTTATTTTTGATATCAGCAGGCCCATCAATTTCAACACCACCTTTGGCTAATAATTTTATTTTTTGATCTGAACCATCTGGTAATACACCACCACCTACAATATTTAGTACATGATCAGCTCCACCTAATCCGCCATATTGAATTTTGCCTGAATCTTTATTTTTTGAAATATTATCATAACCCAAGTTGATACCAGAAAGATCACCAGTACCTTTTACTCCTAATCGATTTTTTACAACTACTTTGCCATTCAGGAGTAAACTATCGGCTACGAAATCACCATAAATAAGCGCATTTAGTGAATCATTTGGACTATTCTCAATATATAATTTGTTGGAAGAATTTGAATTTCTTCCTGCAAAAGTTCCTATAGCGACATTTCCTATACCATGCCTATTTCCCCATAATGCATCATAGCCTATTGCCACATTGTTGTCTCCACTATACTTATTGAACATAGCACCATAGCCAACAGCTACATTATTGGCACCCATAGTATCATTGGTCAATGTGAAGGCACCTAATGTAACATTTGAATGGTTGTTTTTATTAAATTCTAATGACTTAAAACCAATAGCTGTATTATTTGCACCAATCAAATTATTTCGTAAAGCATTTGATCCAATTGCTATATTATTTTGTCCATTATTAGCTCTTAATGCTTCAAATCCTACAGCAACATTATTAGCACCAGCTTCCTTACTATACATCGCACCAAATCCAACAGCCACATTATTAGTACCAGAAGTGTCATTGGTCAAACTATAAGCACCTAGTGCAACATTGTTATGATTTCTATTTTTATTGAGCGCCAAATGTCCCACTGCTACATTATAAGATGTGGTGGTTGTTTTTTCTAATGCCCCATTTCCGATACCTATATTTCCAAGACTTAAATTATTACTATTCTCCAAGGCTTTTGTTCCGAAGGCGATACCATTATTTTTAAGTGCGCCTATATTTTCATTATTTCGTTTCAATATAATATCCTGATTATCAGTTGTACCAATAAAGTTAACACTTGGATTAGTGCCACTATTGCCAGTCAATGACCAGCCATTAGAACCAACAGATGAAGGTGTTTGCCAAGTGGCCAATCCTGATGCATCAGAAGTCAAAATTTTGCCAAGACCAGGAGCGCCACCTGTTATTTTAACTTGGCCATTGACTTCTAGTTTTGCTGTGGGTGTAGCAGTACCAATCCCAACATTGCCTTGATCTGTAATTAGTGCATTTCCGGCAGCTGAAGTAAAATATCCAGCATCTCCAGTATTCGATCGAAAAAAACCAGCGAGTCCAGTACCAGTTGATTCAAAATATCCTGCTATAGAATTTGCATTGCCTCTTCCTTCTATACCTTTTGCACCATTATAACCTACTCCTGTGACTCCTGCGTAACCAGATCCAGCAGATGATGAACCTAATACCCCTGTAGATATATTTGAAGATCCACTTATGCCTACCCCAGAAGCTCCAGATCCATCAGCTTTATTACCATATATACCAGATATTGCTGCTCTGCCGTTGCCAGTTTGTGTGATTTGAAATACGAATTCTCCTCCAGATGTGTTCGCACTTCCGGTATAAGGCAATGTAAAACTACTACCAGTATCGCCTTTGTCACCTTTATCGCCCTTTGGCCCTATCGGACCAGCGGGACCAATTGGACCAATTGGACCTACATCGCCTGTATCTCCTTTGGCACCAGTATCTCCAATATCGCCTTTGTCACCTTTTGGGCCTTTGATTTGCCCCACGTTAGTCCATGCAGCACCTGTCCATACATGTCCATTACCATCATTTTGCGTGATGTACATATCTCCAATTGATCCTGTGTATGGATTAGGCAAGGCCCCAGCATCAGCTACAGACCCTATGATTTTCACTCCAGTACCGGCATCACCTTTGTCACCCTTATCACCTTTTGGACCAGCTGGACCTATATCACCAATTTCGCCTTTGTCACCTTTTGGGCCTTGGGCACCAGTATCGCCTTTCTGACTTGGATTTATTGGGCTTAAGCCAATTTCACTATAGGATGTACCTGCATTATCGCTACATTCTACCAATAAATATCTCTTTACAGAAAAGTCAATATTTGCAAATACACCGCTCTGTGGTGTTCCCTCGCCTACAGTGACAGAGAGCCAACCATATTGATCTGTTGTTGGGTTTTGTATTTCTCTATAAAGTACGCCGCCTGATTCGTTTTCGAGTATGGTAAACCGAAGATAAACAGGTGTATTGACTTGGACGGCACCAGATGCGTTTCTTACTATAGTCTGATAATCAAATGATTGAGAAAACACACAAGTGCTGATAAAAAAACAAATAAGACCAATGATTAAGTTTTTCATTATTAATGTTTTATGAGTTTACTAAAATAAATTTTATTTGATGATGTGACAATTTTTATAATATAACTGCCTGGATTTAAAGCATGGATATCAACCACATTCACCGCTTTGGCATTTAATTCCTGTTGGAATACGGACTGTCCCACCACTGTGTATAGTTGCATTACGGCATCTTCAGGAAGCATCCAATCTATTTGCAATTCATGGTAAGCAGGATTGGGATAGATACTTATCCATTTTGGTAATTCCTCTACAATATTTGTTCGAACCACATTATTTGTCAATGGAGATGTAAGTACTAAATTGCCTACTTGCCCATAAGCTGGGTGACTTACACCTACCAAATGTTGCATGGAATATGCTCCGCAGCCTTCTTCCCAATACCCATTAGCCAATACTCGACTATGGATACACTGGCCATAAAGTCCACATAGACTGACCAATGTGAAAATCATTACAATGAAAATTTTTGAATTCATGTTTATTTTGATTTAAATAAGTTTATAAAAAGGTCTGCTTTCGCAGCATGAACTACTTTTCAAAAAATTTGATTAAATATTTTACCCTGCAAAGTTATGGTCATATTAAACAGCCTTAAAATTTTGCTTGTCACATGATGATGTGATATTTTCAGAGTTTTAATAAAAAATGGAGTGGGTAGTAATTAGGAAGTAGGTAAAATTTTTAGGAACTAAGCTTTTATTTGTAGATTGTTAAGCCCGAAATAGGCTCCGCTAGCAGAAGTCTTTCAACTTGTGCCTATTTTACATATATATCTGGAAAGAAGTTTTAAAAGATCATAGCTTTTACTACTCTAGAAAGGCACAATTTGCAAATCGAATTATGCTGACGCATGACTTGCGTTAACAAAGGTACATTTACTGTTTAAAATATCTTTTTGTTAATGTCATAGTTCCCTAATGTCTTGGCTTATATTCAACATAATAATATATTCCAGGTGCTTGGTCAATCCCATAAAACTCAGGCTGTAGTTCTACATGACCTAAGCTTGAAATTAATCCCCATTTTTCACCTATTCTGAATTTAGCATTATGTGCTTGACTCAAGTAATTATCTGCTTTTAAGGTGTTAAAGATTGGTACTATTTCGTCAGCCCAAATTCCTTTCAATCCAACAGAATTATGATGAACAAAGATATCAAATTTATCATCCTTGATCACAATTACACTTTTGGAAGAAAATGGAATTACATCATCAAAAGTAAAGTCGCTAATTTCATATTCAGCGGTTGGATCGAGTCTTCTTTGGTTTTCGAATCCCTTAGCGTTTAGTATCCATTTGTTGCCAACTTTATCA
>CALFYH010000321.1 GCA_937952155.1 uncultured Saprospiraceae bacterium | reverse complement strand
ATCCGTAATTTTAGCATAATAAATGCCATCAGGAAGCTGTGAGATCGTAGATCCTGTAAGACCATTGTTCCACAATACGGTATAAGGACTAGTACCACCACTTATTTGCAAACTGATTTCGCCATCACGTGATCCATTGCAAGTTGAGTGTTTGATGTTGACCTGTACGAGTATTGGATTGAAATCAGGGCTATCGTCTTCATTGCCATTACAATTTTCATCAATTGCATTACATTGTATCTCTATTGAAGATGGATGGATTGTGGCATTAGTGTCATCACAATCACCTTTGATCCGCGCATATCCTACAGGAGGAAGTCCTGAACAAATCTCAATTTTATTGCCTTCCATTCCGTATCCATCTCCATCCTCATCTGCATAATAAATGTCTAGTCCCGATTTAGGTTTGGATTTGTAAAATTCGATTTGATCTATGGCGATATCGCCCAAAGGTCCATCACCAGTGACTCCTTTGAATCTAAATATACCACTATTATTTGCATATGCTGCTAATGAAAGGGTAGTGCGCTTCCACTTAGAGCCTTGATCACCCTCTGCTCGAAAAAGTTCAGCCCATGTAATTCCATTATCTACGCTTATTTCTAATGTAAGAATATTACAGTCAATACCATACATATTGTAATAAAATGACATATCACATCCAGATGTGTTGCTTCCTATATCCATGCACGATGACTCGAGAATGACGGCGTTTTCTTTTCCGCATAGTTGTGGATTGTTTTCTATATATATATAATTCCCGTTATTGTTTATATCGCCATCTGGGCCTGTATTTTCAGTATCAGTTTTGCCTGTCCATAAGATCCAATCTTGTCCATCATCAGCTTTTACGTTTTGCCAAATCGAATTATTTAATTCACAAGTAGCAGCGCATCCTTCTTTACAAGTCTGCAGTGCGTCAAATGATTCGGATTCAGTTATGGTTTCGCAGCTCGTCTGTGCTTTGATCGTACAACTTTCGAGTGAAAATGATGTTGAAGAGCAGATGTTAGATATTGAAATTTCATATTCAGTATTGGGCAAAAGATTATTAAAAACAAACTTTTCTTCTTCACATACGACAGATTTTTCCACTATTTTACCATTCTCAATGATCAAGATTCTAACATTTTTGCATGGTGGTTTGTAATCCCAAGTGACTGTAATACTATTTATATCAGTATTGGAAACCGTAAAATTTTGTGGCACTACACAAAGTTCATTACTGAAATTCAGGTTCAGATATTTCAATACACCAGCATCTTGTACTGCACGATCATAAACAATAAGTTTCCAATAACCTTTTGATAAAGTGTCGGGCCGCCATGTTTCCAAAATTCCATCAGGTTTGTAGTGGTCAATAAATGGCGGTTTGTCATCTTTAAGATACTTACAAGCATCTGGCGAAAATGTCGTAAAACTGCTACACGACGAATCATCGACATCGCCAAAATTGTTGCTCGAAATACCATTATGACCCGAAAGTAATAATTGTTGTCCTTGTGGACTTTCCAAAGTAATTTTAAGGTCAGCTGGCCAGCTATGGTCTATAATAAGGTCCACAGATTTTAAGAATACGTTTTTGCCCAAGATGCCTGTTTGAGGTACATCAAGAAGGAGGATTTCGGTTCCATTATCCTTGAGTGGAACATTGATTTGACAAGCTGTTGGTATTTCAAGAACGGTAGTAAAAGGTATGGCTGCATTCCATTCACTAGATTTGGATGCTGAACAAACTGCTCTAATGAAAATTTCATAAGCAGTTGATGGTGTGAGATTTGTAAATGTATATTTTTTTTCACTTATGTTTTTATAATTGGCAATTCCTGTGCGAACTTCACCTTTTTTTATGAGTTCTATTTCCCAACCCAAAGGTGCAGTATTGGTGTCAGACCAAGAAACATCGATGCTTGTTGTTTTTCTATTTTCAAATTTTATATTGAATGGTTTTTGGCAATTTTGGCTATAGCCAATGTAGACAAGACAAGTCAACATGAGCGAAATCCACCACTTGATATTGAAATTACAATTCAATTTTTTGTATTTTAAAAATCAAAAATAACAACTTTAAACTAATTGATGGTAAATAACATCTTTTAAACATAAAAAAAACCAAATTAGCGAGTTAGATATTATAATAATAAGCAGATTTTGATTAATTTTGCACCTTATTTTTGAATTTCAACTTAAAAATATATAAATGTCTAATGATCAAAGAATTATCCCGATAAACATCGAGGACGAAATGAAATCATCCTACATTGACTATTCTATGTCGGTGATTGTGGCGAGAGCACTTCCAGATGTAAGGGATGGACTTAAACCAGTGCACCGCAGAGTGCTTTTTGGTATGTCTGACCTTGGATTAGCATATGGCAGGGCACATAAAAAATCAGCGAGAATAGTTGGTGAGGTATTAGGTAAGTATCACCCGCATGGTGATAGTTCTGTGTATGATGCCATGGTTAGGATGGCTCAGGATTGGTCATTGCGGTATCCACTTGTGGATGGACAGGGCAATTTTGGTTCGATGGATGGTGATAGTCCAGCAGCGATGCGTTATACTGAAGCCCGATTGGCTCGTATTAGCGATGAAATGTTGGCAGATATCAACAAAAATACAGTTGATTTTAAGCTGAATTTTGATGATTCGCTCGAGGAGCCAACTGTTTTGCCAGCAAGGATACCTAATTTGTTGATAAATGGTGCATCAGGTATTGCCGTAGGTATGGCGACCAATATGTTGCCTCACAACTTGTCAGAAGTAATAGCAGGTATAAAAGCTACTGTCGATAATCCTGAAATTACCATTGACGAACTTATAGAATATGTCAAAGCGCCTGATTTTCCTACTGGTGGTACAATTTATGGTTACGCTGGAGTAAAAGAAGCTTTTCATACAGGTAGAGGCAAAGTCGTAGTTAGAGGTAAAGCTAGTATTGAGTCTGGTCAAGGTGGTAAGGAAACCATCATCATCACCGAAATCCCTTATCAAGTAAACAAAGCTGGTCTTGTTGCCAAAATTGCTGAGCTTGTAAATGAAGATAAAATCGATGGCATTTCAGATCTTCGTGACGAATCTGATAGAAATGGACTTCGTATCGTAGTAGAAGTCAAGCGTGATGCTATGGCAAGTGTCGTATTGAGCAAACTTTATAAATTTACACCACTGCAGACTTCTTATGGTGTGAATAATATCGCACTTGTCAATGGAAGACCTAAGGTATTGAATTTGAAAGACTTGATTACAGAGTTTATCAAGTTTAGAATTGAAGTTATCATCAGAAGAACTCAATACGATTTAGAAAAAGCACTCGAAAGGGCGCATATCCTAGAAGGTATTCTGATAGCTTTGGACAATATAGATGAAGTCATCCGTATAATCAGGCAGTCGAAAACGGTAGATGAAGCCAAAGATGGATTGATGACATCATTTGCGCTAAGCGAAATCCAAGCAAAAGCGATTCTCGAAATGAGATTGCAACGTTTGGTAAGTCTCGAAATAGATAAGGTAAGAGAAGAGTATGCAGAAGTACTTGCCAAAATAGAATATTATAGAAGTATCTTAGCTAGTGACCAATTGCAAAGAGAAATCATCAAACAAGAATTGGATGAAATCAATGAGAAATTTGGTGATAAGCGTCGTACCGATATTTCATATGCCGATGATGAAATTAGTATCGAAGACCTTATTCCTAATGAAGAAGTAGTAATTACTATCTCACATCTTGGATATATCAAGCGCACTAAGACTGACGAATTCAAACAACAAAGCCGTGGTGGTAAAGGCTCTCGAGGAGCTAAAACCAGAGATACGGACTTCGTAGAGCAAATGTTTATTGCGCATAATCACAATTATCTATTGTTATTTACAGAGCAAGGACGATGTTTCTGGTTAAGGGCATTTGAGATTCCAGAGGCAAGCAAAACATCGCAAGGTCGTGTATTGCAAAATATACTCGCGATCCCGTCAGATGATAAAGTGCGTGCTTATATCAAAATTGAGAATCTCAATGACGAAGAGTTTATCAACAACAATTACATCATCTTCTGTACTAAAAAAGGTATGGTGAAGAAGACCATTGTTGAAGCATTCTCTAGGCCAAGAACCAATGGTATCAATGCCATCACCATTAATGAAGGTGACCAATTGCTCGAAGCTAAACTGACCAATGGTACCAATGAAATCATCATAGCGAACAAAGCTGGTCGTGCGATTAGATTTAATGAAGAAAAAGCAAGACCAATGGGAAGAGGCGCTGCAGGAGTCAAGGCCATCACACTGACAGACAAAAATGATGAGGTAGTAGGTATGATTGCAGCTGATCCAACAAAAGCGGATTTCTCAATCTTTGTGGTATCAGAAAAAGGTAATGGTAAACGTTCGCCACTTGAAGATTACAGAATCACAAACAGAGGTGGGAAAGGTGTCAAAACCATTAATATCACCGACAAAACTGGTAAACTTATTGCTATCAAATGGGTGAGTGAATTCGATGATTTGATGATTACGACTGTGGATGGCATAATCATCAGGACGCCAGTTTCGGACATCAGGTTGATGGGTAGAGCGACACAAGGTGTGAAAGTGATTCGCATCAATGAGAAGGAATCCATTGCCGATGTGACCGTGATCAGAAGGGAAGAAGCGATAGACGAAGAAGAATAATATTAGTTCAAATAGGGTAGTCCATAGCGATTTTTATTGAAAGCGTTATGGACTACTTTTTTTAATAATGTACATAAACTATTGGTTAACTCCATTTAAAACTATAAATTAATTGAAAGAATTTAATGGATCAATAAAACAGTTTCATTTTGTCTTATATCTCCTAATGAATAAATGATTTATGTCATAAGTTATATTTTTGGTAACAAGATTTTAACTATAGACACGTTTATTTTAACAAAATCAAAACGATTTTGGAATTTTTGTACCGTCTTAGATTATGTAAACAGTATTTATATTACTTTTGTACCAAAATTTTTTAACAAACAATTTTAAGCGATGAAACAATTTTTTTTAAGTACCTTCATAGTACTATTGGCCTTAAATCTTGCAGATGCTCAGGAATATAAAAAGCAACTGAAAGCTGCAAATAAAACATTGGCTAAATATTACCTCGACCCAGTAGCAAATAAAGCAAATTTGGATGAAGCAATAGCTTCTATCAATACTATTTTTAGTGCGGACGATGCTAAAGCTGATCCAGAAGCTTGGATTACTAAAGGTCAGATATTCAATGAAATAGCTAAGGCTGAAATGAACAAGAAAGTACTTAGTGACCAATTAAAGCAAGAATTTACATTGCCTACACCACAAGCAGGTCTCAACGCTTTAGAGTCTTTCGAAAAGGCTATGTCTATGGCAGTAAAAAAATCACAGACCAAAGACGCTCTAGCTGGTATCAGAGAAAGCGAAGACCATTTGAATAATATCGGTATTACCTATTTTCAAATTCAGGATTATGCCAATTCTTACTTGAACTTTAAAGCTTCGCTAAAAAGTCATGATATTTTGAAGACCAATAAAGAAGCCAGCAGATTGGATGATGCTATGGTGAAAAATGATCAGGTATTTTATACTGCTTATGCTGGTTATAACAGTGAATATAAGAATGAAACTTTACCACTTTTCGAATCATTATATGCTGGAGGAAAAGCGCAACCATTTGTATATGAAGCACTTTTTAATCTAGCTGCTGACAAAAAAGATATCACAAAAGCAATGGAATATCTAGCTGCAGGTAGAGCAGCAAATCCGGATGATAACGGTTTGTTGTTTGCAGAGATCAATTTTTATCTGAAAGAAGGTAAGTTGGATATACTTACTGACAAACTAAAAGCAGCAATTGCAAAAGAACCAGATAATGTATCTGTTTACACAACACTTGGTAACGTATATGATCAATTGAATCAGCAAGAAAGAACAGCTGGTAACATTGCGAAAGCAGACGAATATTTCAATTTGGCTTTTGACTATTTCAAGCAATCATTAGAAAAGGATCCTAAGAATTTTGATGCGACATACAGCCAAGGTGCATTGTATTACAACAAAGCAGCTAGTATGACTGCAAAATTGAATGAGCTGAGTAATGATTATTCATCTGCAGGTACTAAAAAGTACAATGAAATAAAAGCCGAAATGGATGGTTACTTCAAACAAGCACTTCCATATTTTATTTCAGCTGAACAATTGGATCCTAAAGATCAAAACACCATGATCGCTTTAAAGGAGATTTATGCTAGAAGTGGTGAATTGAATAAATCCACAGAATATAAAAACAAACTTGAAGCTTTAGGCGGTAATTAAAATCAGTCTATCCTTCAAAAGTTAATAAAAGAGCCTGGTATCTTTCTTGATGCCAGGCTCTTTTTATAAATTGAAAAAACATACTTACTTATTCTTTTTTCATTTCTTTAAACATCTCATCTGGAGTTTTTCCTATATTCTCAAGTAAAAACTTCACATCTTTTGCCATAGAATCCTGTGGATAATTGGCAAGAAATTTTTCATAGATACGTTTTGCTTCATCAAATTTCCCGAGTTCTGTATCTAAGGTGAATCCTCTTAAAAACAAGGCCAAAGGTGCTTTTTCGTATTTTGGATAATATTGATAAACCCAATCATAAAGGCTAAGCATTTCTGGGGTATTTCCCAAAGCTCTGCACATATCAGCACCTTTCATCAAATACACTGGTGCAGCTGGATCTGTTGGAAAAGCTAATGCAAAACTCTCGCTCATATCTATAAATTGGGTAGTATTTGCATCATTTACGCCCTTTTCTCCTGGGGTATCTAATACTTTTTTTGCTAATTCTTTGAAATAATTTTCATGATCCTTTTGTGTTTCATCCACCTTTTTTAAGGCAAATTCAGCTCTTTTATCATTTGGAAAACGTTGCTGAAACCCATCATACAGCATTGCAGCAGCTTGAGTTTTGTTTCTATCATCCATTCTTTCAGCTAGATTGTATAGATAATCCGCGGCATTTTTGTGCTTAGGGCTAAATTTTAGGAATTCTAAAATAAAGACTTCTTGCAAATTTTCTTTATCAGGTACATTGCAATGCTCGATAGCTTTTAAAAGCAATGTTTCCTTGGTATTTGCATCTTGTGATGCTAATATCGCTTTGCCATAAGCTTGTACCAGCTTGTTGAATGATGTGTCAGCTTTGGATTTTTGGTATTCAGATTCTAAATAACCTAAATCATTTTTGTCAACAGGTTTCGTTTCATTTTTGCAAGCAAGCAAACTTTTAAGAAGGAAAAGAATGATTAAATATCTCATTTATGTGTTTTGCATATTGTTTAAAAAGCTCAAATTTATACATTTTTGAAAAGAATTGCTGATTCGAAACCTTTTTCATTTCCTGTAAATCAAGATTTTATAAACTTATCGTTAAATTTTATAACACTTTAAGTAATTTTTTAATACTTTATTTATTTATTAATATAAAGTTTCAATAAGGCTGACTTATCTTTTGAGATAATCTTTAATATGTATATTCCTGATTTGAGTGTATATAAATCTAAAGTTGTAGTCTTAGTTCCGGAAAGC
>CALFYH010000320.1 GCA_937952155.1 uncultured Saprospiraceae bacterium | reverse complement strand
ACGGATTAAACCGCCATTTCCGGCTGTGGCTGGGTTGTGGGGTTGCCCGACTGTTGTAAATAACGTAGAAACCATCGCCGCTGTTTGTCCGATTGTGAACATGGGTGGAGAAGAATATGCTAAAATTGGTGTAGGTCGTTCTACTGGTACTAAATTAATCTCTGCTTGTGGAAACATCAATAAACCTGGTGTTTATGAAATTGTCATGGGCGTTTCTGTGGAAGAATTTATTTATTCAGACGAATACTGTGGCGGTATCAAAGACGGTAACGACATCAAAGCATGCGTGCCTGGTGGATCATCTGTGCCTATCTTGCCAAAGCATTTATTATTTAAAGAAAGTACAGGTGAACCTAGACTTATGACGTATGAAAGTCTGAGTGAAGGTGGATTTCAAACTGGAAGTATGTTGGGTTCGGGTGGATTTATCGTTTATGATGAGAAACAGTGTATTGTAAGAAATACTTGGAACTTTGCTAGATTTTATCACCATGAATCATGTGGTCAATGTAGTCCATGTCGTGAAGGAACTGGTTGGATGGAACGAGTTTTACACAATATAGAATATGGACATGGCAATTCGGATGACATCGATTTATTGTGGGACATACAGCGACGCATTGAAGGGAATACTATTTGCCCATTAGGTGATGCAGCTGC
Source organism: uncultured Saprospiraceae bacterium (assembly GCA_937952155.1). Taxonomy (GTDB): domain Bacteria; phylum Bacteroidota; class Bacteroidia; order Chitinophagales; family Saprospiraceae; genus OLB9. Next base: position 6,923 of record CALFYH010000320.1, on the reverse strand, counting down.
TTGGCCAGTAGCCGCAGCGATCAGACATTTCAGACATGAATTCGAATACCATGTCAAGTATCCACATCGTGTCATGGATGCAGACCACGTGTATCAACCAGAGATGAAAACCTTAGTAAACTAAAATATTGACAAATTCAATCTAATGCCAAAAGTAACCATTGATGATATAAGCATAGAAGTACCAGCAGGAACCACAATCCTTCAGGCAGCTCGGATGATTGGCGAAAATGTCCCACCGGCTATGTGTTATTACAGTAAGTTAGAAGGCAGTGGTGGCAAATGCCGAACTTGTCTGGTCAAGGTGACAAAAGGTTCAGAAAAGGATCCAAGGCCAATGCCAAAGCTTGTGGCCAGTTGTCGTACCGCAGTAATGGATGGTATGGAAGTTAGAAATACTACTTCGCCTGAAGTGACCGACGCCAGAAAAGGTATAACGGAGTTTTTATTGATCAATCATCCATTGGATTGCCCTGTATGCGACCAAGCTGGAGAATGTAAACTTCAAGATTTATCTTACGAACATGGCTTAGCAAAAAGTAGATATGAATTCAAAAGAAGAGAATTTGAAAGAAAAGATATAGGCGATAAAATACAATTGCATATGAATCGTTGCATTCTGTGTTACCGTTGTACACAAGTCGCCGAACAATTGACTCCCGAAAGAGTGCACGGCGTTCTCAACAGAGGCGAAGTTTCGGAAATTTCTACCTTTATAGAGCAAGCGGTCGATAACGAATTTTCTGGAAATATGATCGATGTGTGTCCAGTCGGAGCATTGACTGATAAAACTTTCAGATTCAAATCTAGGGTTTGGTTTACAAAACCTGTGAATGCACATAGAAATTGTCCTACTTGCTCAGGAAAAGTTACCTTATGGTATCAAGGCGAAGAAGTCTTGCGTGTGACAGGTCGAAAAAACAGATGGAATGAAGTAGAAGATTTTATATGTAACGAGTGCAGATTCGACAAAAAAGAAACAAAAGACTGGCAAATCGAAGGCCCTGTCTCTGTTGATAGTCATTCAGTTATATCACAAAATCATCCTAAGATCGAGTTGCCGGTCATCCAAAAATTGATAGAATCAGATAAAGATAGCACTCAAAAATAATACATGGAAATTATCATTTTTAAAATATTTTTGGTCTTAGCACTTTTTTTACTATCCATCACGATAGCGGCTTATAGTACATTTTCCGAAAGAAAGGTTGCCGCTTTCATGCAGGACAGAATCGGGCCAAATCGTGCTGGCCCATTTGGATTATTGCAACCATTGGCTGATGGTGTCAAGATGATTATGAAAGAAGAAATCTTGCCAGCCAGTTCCAATAAATTATTGTTCATACTCGGTCCTGCGATAAGTATGGTCACAGCACTCATGGCCAGTGCAGTTATACCTTGGGGACCAGACATTACGATAGCAGGCACTAAAGTACATCTACAGGTTGCGGATATAAATATTGGAATATTATACATCATGGGTGTAGTGAGCATTGGTGTATATGGCATCATGATCGGTGGTTGGGCATCGAATAATAAATTCGCATTATTAGGAGCTGTAAGAGCATCCACGCAGATGATCAGTTACGAACTCGCTATGGGTATGAGTATCATTGCCGTGATCATGACAACAGGATCACTGAGTTTGGGCAATATGGTCACCGGACAAAGTGGATGGCACGGCATGGCTTGGAATGTGGTCTTACAACCACTTGGTTTTTTGATATTTTTAATTTGTGCATTTGCTGAGACAAACCGTACGCCTTTCGATCTTCCTGAAAGTGAGACGGAGTTGATCGGCGGATACCATACAGAATATTCAAGTATGAAACTTGGATTTTACCTTTTTGCTGAGTATATAAATATGTTTTTGTCATCTGCAGTTATTAGTTGTTTGTACTTTGGCGGCTATAATTTTCCATTCATGGATATTGTTCAGCAAAATACAGGCGAAATATTATTTGCATTTATTTGCTTTTTGGTGCTCATGACAAAAATACTCTTTTTCATATTCTTCTTTTTCTGGGTTAGATGGACGATACCAAGATTTAGGTTTGACCAATTAATGAACTTAGGCTGGAAAATTCTTCTGCCGCTATCTATCATTAATATGTTGATCACAGGTACCATAATTTTGTTAAATCAATAGGGCATGCAATCACTTACAAACAGAAGTAAACTTGTTTCCAATAAAAAGATGACCTTATCCGAAAGGCTGTATATCCCTGCGATCTTAGCTGGTCTGCGGATTACAATTTATCACTTTTTCAAAAAAAAGGCCACAATCCAATATCCAGAGCAGCAAAAAATCCACTCTAAAATTTACAGAGGAAAACACGTACTCAAAAAAGATGAACAAGGTCGAGAAAATTGTACTGCTTGTGGATTATGCGCTGTAGCATGTCCAGCAGAAGCCATTACCATAGTAGCTGCTGAAAGAAAAAAAGGTGAAGAATCTCTGTACCGAGAAGAGAAATATGCAGCCGAATATAATATAAACATGTTAAGATGCATTTTCTGCGGATTGTGCGAAGAATCTTGCCCGAAAGACGCCATTTATTTGACAGAAATCGTTGCCGAATCGAATTATGATCGAAACCAATTTATTTTTACAAAAGATATGATGGTGGAAGATACAGAAACAAAAGGCAGGATCGATGTGAGTGATAGACGAAACGGTATAAGACAAGGAGCAGTTTAATTAAAATTAAAAGTCAAGATGACAGCCATACTTTTTTATATATTATCAGCCATTTGCATTATAAGTAGTATCCTTATGATCTTCCATAAGAATGCCATGTACAGTGTGCTATTCCTACTGATATGTTTTTTTTCAGTGGCAGGACTGTATGTGATGTTGAATGCACAGTTTCTGGCTATCGTACACATCATCGTGTATGCAGGTGCGATCATGGTGCTTTTCCTATATGTCATCATGTTCCTCAATATGAGTACACCGATCACGATTCGTAAAAGCAAATTGGTCATGGGAATTGCCGTCTTTACCGGCTCCAGCTTATGTTTTGTATTAGTTACGGCACTTTGGGCGACCAATTTCGGACAAAACCCAGCTATAGTAAACCAAGATATTGGTTTAGCTTCTACACTCGGAAAAGTACTTTTTAATGAGTTTTTAATCCCATTTGAAGTTTCCAGTGTATTATTTCTTTCTTCGATGGTAGGTATTGTTATTTTCAATAAAAAAGAACAAAAAGATGAATGATATAAGCCAATTGCAAGATCAGCTAAGATTAGTTCCATTAGAGCATTATGTATTTCTTTGTATCTTATTGTTTTGTATAGGACTTACAGGTGTTTTGCTTAGAAGGAATATGATCAACGTATTTTTGAGCATCGAACTCATGTTGAATTCTATCAATTTGTTGGCCGTTGCTTTTTCAGTATATTATAATGATCCCAATGCACAGGCTTTTGTGTTTTTCATCATGGTAGTTGCAGCAGCTGAAGTAGCCGTCGGATTGGCTATGTTGGTTATGATCTATCGGAATGTGCAAACAGTGGATATCAATGCACTCAATAATCTAAAGTGGTAATACCTAAAAATATTAAATTTTGAATCTCAATTCTGCACAATTAATTGCCATGATGGTCCCTACTCTACCCTTGATTGGGTTTGCGGGATATCTTCTTTATGGCCAATATTTAAAGGAGAAATCAGCTGGTTTATTAGCTTCTCTATGGATAATTTTATCATTTTTTTTGACGCTGATACTTTTCTTCCAATTGAATGAAAGCAGCCCTGATATAAATGTTCATTTATTTGATTGGATCAATACAGGCGACCTCAATATTCCTTTCGAATTCATGATAGACCAATTATCAATTATCATGATGTTGCTCATCACTGGTGTTGGAAGTTTAATACACATATATTCCACTGGTTACATGCATGGTGACGAAGGATTTAGCCGCTTTTTTGCCTACCTAAATCTCTTCATTTTCTTCATGTTAATCCTTGTCATGGCCAATAATTTTGTTTTAATGTTTGCAGGATGGGAAGGCGTAGGATTATGTTCTTACTTACTTATCGGTTTTTGGTACAAAGACCACGAAAACAATAAAGCAGCAAATAAAGCATTTATAATCAACAGAATAGGTGATTTATTTTTACTATTTGGCCTATTCTTGCTTTACAAACAATTTGGAACTTTTATCTTTTCTGACCTAGAACAAAACATAGCTGGTAGCATGTCAAGTCCTGAAATCTTGACTTTTATTACTTTATTGCTGTTTATCGGTGCTACCGGCAAAAGTGCTCAAATTCCATTATATACTTGGCTTCCCGATGCAATGGCTGGTCCTACGCCTGTAAGTGCTTTGATCCACGCTGCGACTATGGTGACCGCAGGTATCTACTTGATCGTACGTTCAAATTTCTTATTTGCTTTAGCACCTTTGACCAATGAAATAATAACCTTCGTTGGTTTGACGACATCGATATTTGCCGGTGTCATAGCAACCAAGCAAAACGATATCAAAAAGATCCTAGCTTACTCTACCATTTCACAACTAGGTTTGATGTTTTTTGCCCTTGGACTCGGTGCATATGGTGCAGCTTTTTTCCACTTATTGACCCACGCATTTTTCAAAGCACTATTGTTTTTGGGTGCAGGAAGTGTCATACATGGGCTTCATGGCGAACAAGATATTCGCAACATGGGTAATCTCAAAAAATATATGTACTACACACATCTCTTGTTTTTAATTGGTGTGTTAGCAATAATTGCGTTACCTCCGTTTTCTGGATTTTATTCCAAAGACAACATTCTCTCTTTGGCATACATCCAAAGTCCGATTTGGTGGATTGCAGCACTTTTTGCAGGCTTACTGACGGTTTTCTATATGCTGAGATTGTATTTCGTGGTGTTTTGGGGTAAGGAACGAATGTCTCAAGATACAATAAATAAAATACATGAGTCACCTTGGAGTATGTTGCTACCCTTACTAATCTTGGGCATACTCTCAGTTTTTGGTGGTTGGATCAATGCACCTGAATTGTTGTTAGGTAACAAATGGCTTGAGCATTTCATATCTCCGATCGTTTCAATACATCCATCCCACTTACCCCACAGTACAGAGTGGATACTTATGGCTGTTTCAATGGGCAGTATTCTGCTAGTGGCTTTTATGACTTACCAAAAATATGTGTCCAAAGCGCATGTTCCATTAATTGAAAGTAATGCTAAAGATGGGTCTTTTGTCAATCTTATAAGGAACAAATTTTATGTGGATGAATTGTATGAAAGTGTGATCGGAAAATCATTTTTGAAGCTTTCACAATTTTTTAATTCCATTTTTGAAAATCAGGTGGTTAGGCGAATAACTGATGGCACTGGACAACTTTCACTTTATGTCTCTGAAAATATCAGGAAAACACAAAATGGATTTATCAGCTATTATTTATTTGCTATGGCTTTGGGCGTTTTAGGTATCTTAACCATATTTATATTTTTTGCATTATGAATATATTGATTTTATTACTGATACCATTTCTTAGTGCGGCTTTATTGCTGATCATAAGCAGAAAATATACACAGACCATTGCAGTACTTTCTTCGGTGATTTCTGTAGCATTGTCTGGCATCATGATCGCTATTTATTATCAAAATCCGCTTGCAATTACAGGCATAGATGTGCCTTGGATTCCATCAATGGGAACAAGATTCCACTTGAGTAGCGATGGCGTCAGTTTACTTATGGCATTGATCACCAACGTAGTTGTCATGGTGAGTATGTACGTTACTTTGAGTGAAAATAAAGCTGGTCAACGACAATTTTATGCACTTTTACTCTTGATGCAGACATTTATCCTTGGAGTCTTCGTGGCTGAGGATATGTTTCTGTATTATATCTTTTGGGAATTATCACTGATTCCCGCTTATTTCCTCGTATTGCTCTGGGGAGAAAGTCCTAAGATAAAACCCATCACGCTTAGATTTTTTCTATTTACCCTTTTCGGAAGTCTGCTGATGTTAATTGCAATCATCACCTTAGGTAATATGGGTGAAGTCGGTAATTATGATTTGTCTATCATTGAAGGATTAGAAATAGGTATCCCCACACAATTGTTGCTTTTCGTAGCATTCATGGTGGCTTTCGGGATCAAATCACCAATTTTCCCACTTCACGGTTGGCAGGCTGACACCTATGAAGCTGCTCCAACTTCAGTGACCATTATTCTTTCGGGCGTGATGTCAAAAATGGCAATTTATAGCATTTACAAATTTGTTTTACCGATTTTACCAGAAGCAGTCAATCAATATGGTTCATTCGTCGTCCTAGCTGCCACATTTGGCGTCTTTTATGGATCATTGATGGCTATGGTTCAGACCAATATAAAACGCATGTTTGCATATGTTTCTATGGCACACATGGGGATTATAGCCGCTGGACTCTTTACATTAAATTCAAATGGAATGCATGGTGTGATGCTTCAGATGGCCGCCCATGCAGTTAATACTTGTGGTTTGTTTCTTGTAGCACATAGTTTGTATAAGCTGAATGGTAGTTATGATATGGCTTCATTTGGTGGATTAAGGCAAAAGATGCCGCTTTTTGCAGGAGCGTTTTTGGTAATACTTTTTGGTGCCATAAGTGTACCGTTTACAAATGGATTTATAGGCGAATTTTTAATTTTGAATTCGTTATATAGCTATGATGTATTAAGCGCTATATTAGCAGGATCAGGCGTTATATTAGGTGCTGTGTACATGCTCAACTTATATAAAAGGGTAATTTTCGGCACGGACAATAAAGCCAACTATTTGGATATCAACGATGTAGATAAATTTCTGTATTTAAGTTTAGTGTTCGTCATCATTATCACAGGTGTATATTCGTCTTGGATTACAAAGTTGTGTGATGCTTCAATTCAAACTATCCTTCACTCAAATTACATTCAA
>CALFYH010000319.1 GCA_937952155.1 uncultured Saprospiraceae bacterium | reverse complement strand
TCATAGTAAGATTTACATCATTTACATTTGTCTCTGCATCTAAACTAAGGTTCAATTCCATATCGCAGGTCATCGTTACATCTGGTGGACAGATTAATGTAGGTGCCAATTTGTTCTCTACTCGGATCGTGACCCAAGTAGTGTTATAATTGTCCTTCATACCACCTATGATTTCATTATCACCAAATACTCCATTCATATTGCCATCATCCCATACTCTCAATTCCACATCATGTAAACCGTGGTCTGATCCAGCAGGAATATCCTCACAACAGAATTTTACAAACTCACCGCCATCTGTATCTTGCGCATTATCCTCAGGGTGGAACCAAACTGCTCCTGGCACCTCACTTGGATAGCTATTGTTATCATTGAATGTACTATTGTTATTGTGCGTTCCGTTTGCTCCTACATTGCTACATGAGCCACCGCTTACACGACGTACTTCATATCTAACATCTGTACATTGGTCATAAGAACCTTCATTTATTTGCCATCCATAAATTTTAGCACCACCATCAGCACCAGTACCTGAGCCAGACAAACTCAAAACGATATTTTGCTTTGCTGTAGCTATTGGACCTGATGCATCCAATACAGTAACTTTTGCCACTTTTTCGACAAAATTACCGCAACAATCTTCTGCCCAATAAACAATATCATGTACGCCCTTGGTCAAACCAGTAATTTTATAATTTGGTTGTGTTCCAGTGAATGTTACACCTTCTTCTACTTTGATACCCCATTTAAGTTCTTCAGGTTTTGCACAATTGTCTTGAAGTTCCCATGGTTTCTCTACAACCCAATCAGCACTACAATTCCAAGGTGTAACACTTATAGTTACATCTTTAACATCAAATGAAGGAGCTTTTTGATCGACTGCTTTAATAATTTGCGTATATTCATATATTTCCTGTGTACACCAATCAAGAAGCTTCCATGTTCTAACTACCTTTACATTTCCACCACAACCTAAACCACAAGCTGCAAAGAACTCATCCGAATAAGAAACATAAATATTACACACATCAATATCCACTTTTTGAGCATGCATTTTTCCATCATAACCAATCTGCTGGTATGTGAAATAGGCATTTGTAAAGCCTTCATTAAGCTCAACAACTGTAGGTGTAGCAGAATAATCATCGGCGAATGCCCCAATATTTGCAGCAGACAACGTACCTGTTCTACTATCTAAATCTGTATATCCAACAATTGCCTGTGGCGTTGTTTCTAAACCACATGTGAAATTTACTTCTGCAGCAGGTGGAACTAATTCACTTACCTTAACTTTATCAAAAGTAAATGTCTGAGTACAAGTGGCTTGATTGCCAGATGCATCTGTAAATGTCCAGTCTCTTATAAGTTTGGTTGCGCCACACATAAATGGAACTATATGATCTTCAAACTTTCTAGTCACATTTCCACAAGCGTCATCAACAACAGGCGGCGCTGTCAATTTAGCCTTATTTTGGTTTTGACCAGGTATATTATATAACATACCCACTGTTTCTCTTTTCACTACTTCAATATCGTAGCACAAGAATTTACATTCAGGCTCATTAGCAGGATTATTATTAATAATAACAGATCCTCCTGCTGGCGCTGCAGTAACATTTATCACAAAATTTGCACTAACTGTGGCAGTACCAAAACCTGAAAACACATATATATATTTCACTCCAGCCGTAAGGTTTATAGTGATTAATGGGTCCAATGTTCCAGCACCATCATCATTACCAGTTAAGTAGTTTTGACAAGGGAAATTTGGATCAAATGCTATTTGGTAAATATTACCATAAGTGTCCCCATCAGATGGACTTGAGTTGAATGTATAAGAACCTGAAACATTTACTTCAAATTCTATCGTTTTATAATATCTACCTCCTGTGGTAGGTGCGCAAGCTGCTGGAGTTGCACCTGTAGGTCTATTGTATCTCGGTGTATTAGTGTCTAAAAAGTTTCCATCTGGACTTACAAGACTTGTTACATACAAGATTTGTGTAGGATCATCAACGCAACTACATGAAATTAGCGGTGCTAACTTATCCTCTACTGTAAATGTGCCCCAACAAGTATTACCATTTGGTTCTATAATTTCATATGTATGCGTGCCTGAAGAAATATTCAGAGGTGTACCTTGAGCTACATCATTTATTGCATTTTCCTTGCTGTTAAATGGCCAAATATTAATTTGATAATCGGTATAACATGAATAACTATTTCCTTCCAAAAACATATCAGCATTCAAAACTATACTACAGTTATCATCAACTGATATATTGACATGATCATTACATGTCATGGTTGAATTAGTTGGTGCAAAAGGAGTAACTGTAACCGTTATTGTGCAATCATCAATTACTTGCCCCATACTAGACCGCAATTCATAAGTAAGAACGTAAGTTCCTGGGCCAACGATATCTCCAGCTCCTAATGCAGATGTCTTTACAATCATAATATCCTCGCAATCACCAGCTGCTGTCACCAAATTAGGTATCATATACGTACAAATTCCTCCAGGTAAGCTAATAGCTTGATCTCCAGCACAAACCAAAATACAAGGGTTGACTGTACCAATGCTTATTGTCGAAGAAATTACCGCAGAACATCCTGCATTTGTCACTGTGACTGTATAAGTAGTTGTGATAGATGGGGATACATTTATTGATGCAGTCGTAGCACCCGTATTCCATAAATAAGTGCCTCCGCCAGTTGCTGTTAATGTAACAGGTGTGCCCGCTGTAACGATTCCATCATTTGGATTGCCAGAATTTTCAGTAATACCTACACCAGCAGATATTGAGCCAAAGAATGGTCCACTTTGCACCCAATTGGATGTACTGCCCATTAAAGTCATATTATTCAAAGTACCAGTGCGGTTATTACCTGAAGAATCAAATGCAGAAGTTAATCCAGTGTTGTTGCCACTAGCTATTCCTTGATTAAATTTGTAATATGCGACTAAACCTGCTTGAGGAGCTGCAAATGACTGTGTCAAATTTGATTGGATTTGTGTTTGCGTCAATGCAATATTCCAATAACTAACTTCATCAAGTATCCCATTAAATGGAAATCTATCAGTAGGGATTCTCAATTCACCCATATCAAAAGGAACATTTCCATTTGTCAATGAACCTGAAGCAGCCATTGAACCCACTAAAACACCATTTTTGTATGCTCTTATAGTTGAGCCATCATATGTAAAGGCAAAATGTTGCCAAGTATTTAAAGTAACTGTAGTTGGAGTCATTGTAAATGCTGTACCTGCACTATTCCTAAATCTAGCTTCAACTGTAGTTGAATTTTGCAATTGTAATAAGTAAAAGTCCGCATTCGATTCATTTCTCCAACCAAACAAACCTTGATATCTCGCATTAGAAGTTCTAGGATAAACCCAGCCACTTATTGAGAAAGTATTTCCAAGTACTGCACTTGTACCATTAGGAACTGTCACATAATCCATAGCTCCATCAAAATCCAAAGCATTCTGTGCACAAGGATATGTTGAACTTGAAGGAGGTGGACCACCTGCACCACTTACTGTAACACCTGCTTCCCAACCACATGCATTTACAACAGTAGTAGCAACAAATGAGAAGGTAAGACATGTACCAGTACTTGTAAATGTGGTTGAGCCACCATTTGCTGTTGACATACCCGCTAAAGTTTCAACATTAGTACCATCAAACATTAATGGCGAAGCTACAGTTGTTCCATTATATATTTTTAAAATATCCCAAGTTGCAAATGTTCTGAATGCAGTGAAATTCACACTGATGGGATTACCATTGGTAGAACAAAGTGTAGTTACTGTAGTACAACCACAATTGGGAAAATTACCTGATGGACAACCACTACTACAAGTTGAGCTGCAATCTCCACCAGGACCACCATTAGTTCCGTCAGATGGGTCTGTGAATATTTGCCCATTGGTCGTTACATTAATTGTTTGTGTAGCTCCAGCTGTTGGGGTAATGTACTGAGCACTAAGGTTATTATAGGCATACAGTGAACAGAAAGCTAATGCTAAAATATACTTAAGGTTTTTCATTCCTTTAATTTTTTAATTTGTGTAAATTTCAATTGTATATGAAATTAATTAATTGTCAATATGGCTGAGATTTCATCCTTAACTATAACAACATCTTCCTGATTGTCTTCAAATTTACTCAGGCATTTTTCGTATGTTACAGATAAACTTTCAGGAATATCATTATCCTCTTTTATATAAATGATAAGTATTTCAAAAAAATGTGCGTAAATATCCATTTTGAGTTGATTCACGCTTCCTTCCTCAAATTCAGTCTTAAGAGATGCTTGTTTGATTTCAAGCTGCTCCAGTGCTTTTTCTTTTGGAAGGAAATTTTGACTATATGCCATTTGGGTTAAAAAGGCAAAAGTGAGAATAAATATAAATCTTAAATATTTCATGTTTATTATATTTTGGATCAAGATGTTATTGAAAACAATTCAACAACATCCTGATAATTAAATTTACTCAACGATGATCATTTTCTTAGTAGTTGTGAAGTCACCGCTTACTAATGTGTAGTAAAGTACACCACTTACACCCAATTGATCTTTAGTGAAGATCTCACTGTTCAATCCTTTAACTGCATTGATGTTTCTTACTGTTACTACCTTACCTGTTACGTCATATACACTCAATGTTGCTGTCGCTGCCTCAGGCATTTCGAAGCTCA
>CALFYH010000318.1 GCA_937952155.1 uncultured Saprospiraceae bacterium | reverse complement strand
CATGTAGTAGTACCTGTAGATGTTGAATAATGAATAGCTACATTAGATAATGAAACTGCGGTCAGGCTTGATGAAAATCCTGGAGCCACACAGTCAACTGGTGCTGGTTCAGCACAGTCAAGTGGTGCAGGAAAGATAGTCAAAGACTGATCTCTACCTGGAAGATTATAGCTATTGCTACAATTCCATGTTTCGCCATCTTGAGCAAATGCAAGTTGCACATTAAGTGCCACAAGCATAAATACGAATAATTTTAAAATTTTCGTCATGAGATTGAGTTTTGGTTATTTAAAATGATTTTTTAAGGAGATTTTTATAAAAATTCCCCGCTTCGTCTATGATTGCTTGTCTTTCAGGGACATTAGAACTAAAACGGCTAGAAACCGCTGCAATCGCTGCACCGACATCTTGACCAGTTTTTAATGGTTCTAATAGTGCCTGTCCAAAGGCAATCTTTACAGAATTTAAAACTGTCGTATTCGCAGTTTTAGCTTGAGCAGTCATCGAAGGAGATGACTTCTTAAGAACTTCAATTTGATCTTGCACCATTACTGCTGCTTTTGTCGCAGGCAGAAAACTTTGTGAAAATCCACTGAAGCCCATCACCATAAATAGTGCTGTTACAAGCACCGCAAGAAAATTACATTTCTTCATGAGATTGAGTTTTGGTTAAAAAAAATAAATGTTATTTAAAAATAATAAATTAGCCATATTAAAACATGACGACACTCATCGCATCATAGGGATACACTGAGTATTACCTTTAAACCTTAGTCGACGATATGGAAAACAGATACTTTCGTCTTTATCTATATTACCATAAGAAACAGAAACTGATCAGAATATTCAAATTTGATTTTCGTATTATTTATAGGGATAAATAAACCGATCAGGCGTAGTTTTCTTATTTCTTATTCGTCATTAAAATACATAACCCGTCCTTTGACGAGGTCTATTGAGGCGCAAAGCTAATCAATAATTCAATAAGAAAAATATTTTATTGAATTTATTTTATAAAAATTTCAATATGTTCTATATAAAAATAGAATAAATGAGTAAAACCATATAGTAGCTTATCCCTAAGGGTATTCTCGATAGAATAATTTAGCAAAAAATAAGGGTATTCCCAATGAAATAGTGCAAAGAAAGCAAATTTTCAAAATTTTAATAAACAATATGATCTAATTATACATTTTACAATTATGAGCCACTATACTACTCAAATATACAATGGGTACTTTCGATTAGGGCCCACGGCTTATCGAGAAAAGGTCAGATTTTTTGAAGAAAATCCTGATGCTATATCTCGATTAGATTTTGAAGACAGAATCGAAATGGAATTCGACTACTTGTATTGTCTTTTTGAAGTTGGTAAATATGAACGATTTTTATCCAAGGTAGATGCAACAATAGAATGTGTTATAATTGAAAACATCATGGAATTCAATCATGATAATATCTACAATGAATTGCTCTTTAGAAAATCAGCTTGCTACTTCCAATTGAAAGAATATCACAAATGCGAAAACCTACTCAAACAACTTATAAGAATGGATCGCACCAATAAACTCTACATTGGGCTATACACCATTTGTAAATATAAAATTGAAAGTACATTGGTTACAATAATGAAAGCTATTGCGGTGGTATCGTTTATCGTCGTCTTAGGCATCACTATTGCGAGAATTTTTTTAGCACCATTTGTCGAACAATATTTCGGACCTTTCATAATATTACGTCTAATGATGCTTGGAATAGGGATTTTAAGTTTGGTTTGCTTAGAATTATACATCCAGTACGAGATCTACAAAGAGACTGGCATGTTTTCACATACAATACTCAATAAAATATTTGGTACACCGATCGATTAAGATCATCATTACTTTGGACAGTTTACATTATATAGATACCTTTGCGCCAATTTCAAAAAGATATAATTCAAGCAGTTGATAAAAATCAGCTGTTAACATTTTTAAACATAACAAATAATCAATGAGTCTTCTTACTGTAGGAACTGTAGCCTTTGACACCATAGAGACACCTTTTGGAAAAGCCGAAATGGTTATAGGTGGAGCATGTACGTATATAAGCTGGTCTGCGTCATATTTTACAAATAATATACACTTGGTCTCCATCGTAGGTGACGATTTTCCAAAATCAGAATTAGAAACATTGAAAACCCGCGGAGTCAATATGGATGGCCTAAAAATCGTTGAAGGTGGAAAATCCTTTTTTTGGGCTGGCCGATATCATAACAATATGAATAATCGAGATACTTTGGTTACAGACTTGAATGTTTTGGCTGACTTCGATCCTGTCCTACCTGATGATGCAAAATCTGCAAAATATGTCATGCTGGGAAATCTGACGCCTGCAATTCAAAAAAGTGTGCTGGATCAACTTGATGGTAGTCAAAAACTCATTGCTCTAGATACGATGAATTTTTGGATGGATATCGCAATGGATGAATTAAAAAGTGTGATCTCGAGAATAGACCTTTTGACTATAAATGATGAAGAAGCTAGACAACTCTCTGGCGAACATTCGCTGGTCAATGCTGCCAAAATCATACATGAAATGGGACCAAAATATTTGGTAATTAAAAAAGGAGAACACGGCGCATTATTATTTTGTGCTGAGGATATCTTTTATGCACCTGCACTACCACTCGCACAAGTTTATGACCCGACTGGCGCAGGAGACACATTTGCAGGCGGCCTCATGGGATATCTGGCAAAGACCAATGATTTAAGTATGGAAAATATGAAACGGGCCATCATAGCTGGATCAGCCATGGCTTCATTTTGTGTTGAAGATTTCAGTCTAAACAAACTAAAGTCCTTGACTATGCCAGAGATAAATGAAAGACTCGGTCGATTCAAGAAATTAATGCACTTCGACTTACAATAGAATCAAGATTCTTCATCCTCTTCTTTTACGGGTCCATTGAGTTTCCAGATCATAAATCCAAAACCGACAATGAGATGAAGAATTATAATAAAAATCAAAAAATTTGTCATATCTAGAAATATCAAGGTGCAAAAATGTACAAAATTTGAGATATAAATCGATGATTTAAATCATCATAAGGTAGGTATAAAATCATGAAGGTCAATTATTAATGAAATTTACCTTTGTCTTTTGTTTTTAAAAAAATATTTATTTAATATTTAAAGGCTTTCAAATCAAAGCATAATTTATAGGTAACAAATGATTCAGACAGATATCTTAATTATTGGCGCAGGTCCCGTTGGATTATTTACAG
>CALFYH010000317.1 GCA_937952155.1 uncultured Saprospiraceae bacterium | reverse complement strand
TCATTTGGATTCCAATCAAAGTCTACCGTCCACTGTTTCCTTAGGCAAAACAGCCTTCACGTCATAAATCACTGAATTTCCCTTTTTGATAACTTCTAATGGCAATGATTCAAATGTTTTATGCGATACTGCTAATATTACTGCATCATACTTTTTATCTGGCAATGATGTATCAGAATTAATACCATACTCATGTCTTACTTCATCAGTACTTGCCCAAGGGTCATAAACATCTACATTTAGGTCGTAAGTTTTAAGTTCATGGTAGATATCTATCGCTTTAGTATTACGAATGTCAGGACAATTTTCTTTAAAGGTTATACCCAACATCAAGATATTACTGCCTTTGACTGTGATGTCTTTTTTGATCATGAGTTTGATAACTTCAGATGCTACATATTGTCCCATGCTGTCATTCAGCCTTCGACCTGCAAGGATAATTTCGGGGTGATAACCTACTTCTTGCGCTTTTTGAGCCAGATAATAGGGATCAACTCCTATACAATGTCCACCAACTAGACCTGGTTTAAAAGGTAAGAAATTCCACTTAGTACCTGCTGCTGCTAGCACTTCATGTGTATCGATTCCCATCCGATTGAATATTTTCGCCAGCTCATTGACAAAGGCTATATTTATATCTCTTTGGCTATTTTCGATAACTTTTGCTGCCTCGGCAACTTTAAGTGAAGTTGCTTTGTATGTGCCAGCTGATATGACTGATTTATATAATTGATCAACAATCTCTGCCGCTTCAGTAGTAGAGCCTGAAGTCACTTTTAATATCTTGGATACAGTATGCTCTTTGTCACCTGGATTAATTCTTTCTGGGCTATATCCTACAAAAAAATCTTCGTTAAACTTTAGACCTGAAACTCGCTCTAATACTGGCACACACTCATCTTCTGTTACTCCTGGGTAAACTGTAGATTCATACACTACGTAATCCCCTTTTTTTAGTACCTTACCTACAGATTCGCTTGCCTTATGCAACGGGGTGAGTACTGGCCGATTGTTTTTATCAGTAGGCGTTGGTACTGTTACGATATAGGTATTACAATGTGCAATATCTTGTAAAGCATCAGAGACAAATAATCCGTCTTTATCAAAGTCTAAAGATGATGCTAATACCTCTTGCAGGAGGTCATCCTCTACCTCAAGCGTATTATCCTTACCACTTCTTAACTCTTGAATTCTGTTTTTATTAATGTCAAAGCCAACCGTTGGATATTTCTTGGCAAACTCTACCGCTAAAGGAAGGCCCACATAACCAAGGCCAATAACTGCTATTTTATGATTCATTTTTTTATGCGTTTGTTTTGCATGAATGTGTATGCGTGTATCTGATTAGTTGTTTATCTTTATGTGTTTAGTTTCTTAAAATAACTTGCTAATGAATTTAATTTATTGGATATCTTGCCAATGTCTAATCTCAATTCTAAAAAGATTTTTTCGTCAATTAAATTTAGTTCTTTTGAAATAATAAAACAATTTAAAACCTCCATTAAACTGCTAAATGCTATTTCAATAAATCTAATCTTCTCTTTACTTGACCATCTAGAAGTTCCTTCAGAAATATTATTTGTTACAGATAATGATGCTCTCTTAATTTGAGATATTAAACCAAATTTCTCATCATTTGGGTAAACTTCAGTCAGCTGATAAATTTTAACAACGAAATCCTTTGCATCTTTCCAAACGTCAAGCTTTTCGAAACTAAATTCTTTCATTTTCAATTTCCCTAGACAAATAAACAGTTAAACGAATAAACAAATTAACATAAATTATAAAATTCAAAAGCCCTTTCCAGTCCTTCTTTCAATTTAATCTTACCTGTATAATTGAGCAAAGACTGTGCCTTATCTATACTGGCAAGGCTATGTGGAATATCTCCTGACCTATTAGGACCATGAGTAACTTCCGCATTACTATTTGTTATCAATTTAATATTTGACCAAAGTTCATTCAAATTTGTACGTTCGCCACAGGCTACATTGTACACTTGATTGATAGCTTCTCTATTTTCAGAGAATAAAGCTAAAATATTCGCTTCCACGGCATTATCAACAAAAGTGAAATCACGACTATTGGTGCCATCTCCATTTATTATTGGTCCAGTACCATCAAGAGCAGCTTTGAAAAACAATGGAATTACTGCGGCATAGGCGCCATTTGGATCTTGTTTGGGACCATACACATTAAAATATCTTAATCCCACATATTCAAAATCATACGTTCGTGCAAAAACATCAGCATATAGCTCGTTAACATATTTAGTTACAGCATAAGGAGATAATGGCTTCCCAATAATGTGTTCTACTTTGGGAAGACCTTGACTATCACCGTATGTAGATGATGATGCCGCAAATAAGACTCTTTTTACTTTGTTTTGAACAGCAGCATTGAAAATATTTAAGGTTCCACCTATATTAACTTCATTTGTAGTAATTGGGTCTTTAATACTTCTAGGCACAGATCCAAGCGCTGCTTGATGTGTTATCAATTGAATACCTTCTGTTGCTTTTAGACAAGTATCAAAATCTCTAATATCCCCTTCAATAAATTCAAACTTTGGATTATTAAAAAAATCCTGAATATTGTGTAAAAATCCAGTGGAAAGATTGTCTAATACTCTTACTTTACTGACTCTCGGGTCTATAAGAAGGGAAGCCACAATATTAGATCCTATAAATCCAGCTCCACCTGTTACTAAGACATTTTGCATAAATGTTTTATGAATTTATTTTTTAATTCTATGAGCATTTCTATTTGTAAACCTTAGACATTTAACTTTCAACGATTAAGCTTCTCGATTTTACTCGAATTTTTAAATCTTTATATGGCTTCGCCGTTGATAAGTCGCACGTACTTGATCTCTTCATCCAAAAAAATTGGCGTTTTCTTTAGACACAAATTGAGTAGCAAAGTTACTCGATTTTGAAGTGGATTCTGAATTTTTTACTTCAAAATGCAAATGTATCTTTTTGATTTGATAATTTTTCATAGAGGATTGATGAATTATGGATTCGATGAATAAGTGTTTCAAGCTTATTTTAAAATTCCTTAATTTATTCTATCCAAATACCTTTATTAATTCTTCTCGCTCCTTCTTAGTCAGATAAAGGGGCTAATTTTCCTCCCATATCAGTTT
>CALFYH010000316.1 GCA_937952155.1 uncultured Saprospiraceae bacterium | reverse complement strand
TTTAGTTTTTTTACAATATTGTTGCTTATCACCACCTATTCTAAGTGTGGTTGGATTTACATTTAAAATAATTGGTAAAGCATCATCGCCACAATTATATTTGAAAGAAAGCACATTTTCACTAACTTTCGAAACTGGAACTACATCTCCAGGTTTATAATCCACCCAATCATCAGTGACAACCACAAAATCACCAACAAAATTATCCGTTTTGAAGGCACAAAAAGTAGAATATCTGATAGTGGGCATAGAGCCAGGAAAATTCTTAATATCGCCAGGATATGTAATTGTACCATTACTATTAAATGGCTTAACAATAAAGCCACTTGCTGACTTCATTTGAGCACCAATTTCAAAAAAACTCCCACCAGAAATGGGACCAAACAAACTTACTAACTCATTTCCAGTAAACTGAACTACGGAAGGAATAGTTGTAATACCTTCTTTCAGTATTTTCAGGTTTTTATAATCCCCATCTTTCGCAATGATAAGATCAGTTGAAACTGGAAGTGCATCATCTGGAAAGTAAACACCCAGTTCAAAACTTCCTTTAAATGAAGATATACTGTTTGCATCAATTTCAGCAGGAGAACCTTGGGTAATTGTGAATTTAGGTACAGGTACTCTTTCTAATTCTGGTATCTTTGAATTATCTTCTTTTCTACAAGATCCTAGTATAAATAGTCCCAAGCCAAGAATAAATATTTTAATATTTTGCATGTCAATTTTATTTTAAATTATTATAAATTAATCCTTATCCCAAAATACGCGGAAAGTTGAAGGAATTTTTTGCTTTGGAGCATTTGGATTTACAGAAAGTTCGTCATTCTGCCAAGGCAATGACAAAGGATAATCTCTAGATAATTGAACTGGAACTTTTTTCTGTGCTCCAGGAAATAAAGGATTTCCATTTATTGGAGGTTGAACTTCTCCATTTGTCTTTCGTGGATCCCACATTACTGGATAACCTGTCCTTCGATAATCAGTATATTGATCAACACTATACCCGAAGCTACTTATCCATTTTTCAGTCATGATTAGTTCCATTCTTTGTTCGCTTGTGCCCTTCGAAAAGGCATCTTTCACAGCTGCCAAATATGCAGTAGCTCCCGCTGATTCATATAATTTTGGTGCGGAGCTACCTACTTTGCTTACTACATAATCGACTAAAGCCAATGATTCCTTTACCGCTGAATTAAAAACTGCAGCAGCATCTCCAGACACTACACCAGCTTGTATCAATTCAGCTTCAATAAATAATCTATCAGCATAAGTCAGTAATCGTAAAGGAGCCGCTCCAGTGCTACTACTTACATCAACTGGCTTCCTAGAATCATCATCATACTTACCACCAACTGGATAAATTCCAAGTACTGTCATGTGTTTGTCTGCTGCATGATCTCTATCCTTTCCATTTGATCCAAAATATATTGACACAAATCCACCATCTCTGTACTCTGTAGGATTGCCAGGTGTACCTGTATCACTAATCTGCCTATAAAAATAATATGGTACACGTGGATCGGTCACACCTGTTAATATATTGGGATTATATCCTTTAAGGATTTCATAAAACCACGGACTTTGATAATGAGCTTTTTGGCCAGTAAAGTAATCTTTATATCCAGGGTTTCTATTATCAGGACTTATACTTGACCCATAATTTAACATAAATCCTTCAGTAGTTGAAGAAATTAAATTACCCGAATTTAAGAGTACCGCAACTTCATTTTTTACATCCTTTACCAATCTTTGTTGACATAAAAGCTTGAGTTTGATGGTGTTGGCAGCTTTTATCCATTTAGAAATGCTCCCTTGATAAAATAAGTCGTCAGAGCCTGGTACCAAAGTATTTATACCATCTCCTGTAGCTGAAAGATTCTTGATGCCTTCGTCCAATAATGTCAAAAGTTGAGGATAAATATCTTCACTTTTATCAAATTTTGGGTATCTAATGCCATCAGATGCAAACTTATTTGCCTCTGAGTAAGGAATATCTCCAAATACATCAACAAATTGGCTAAAAGCATAAGCTTTTAATATTTGGCCAATACCTAAATATTTGAGATTTTTGTCTTTGGCAGCGGCAGTTATTAAAGCATCTAAATTCTGAAGTGCACCCACAAAATCGGATGATGCTTGAGAAGATGCTGTACTGAACATTCCAGTCCATGCACCATCAATGTCAAAAGTAGAACCAGTTGCACCATATTGATCAGCATCATCTCTTACTGTGATTTGATGGGTATATACAGCTAAAATTTCTGTTAAACCTCTAGCTCCTCTATCATCGTTCGTAAAACCCAAGACAGATGCCATTCCATATTGTGAAGCTGGCAAAATTTTGTTTAATGCCAATGATGTAGGGTTATTTGGATCTACATTGATATCCAAAAAGTCTTTTG
>CALFYH010000315.1 GCA_937952155.1 uncultured Saprospiraceae bacterium | reverse complement strand
TCCGATCTATTAGGCTGTATGCTATTGATTATTCCACTACGACCTTCTCTTCTCACCACAACTATTTTAGAAAATTGCTCTCTCCCATCGAAGTCAATAGCATGAATGCGGTAAAATGATGTGTTCATAGGGTTTTCGTCAACAACTTCGTAAGTTACTTCTTCTGAGTTGTTAGTTCCAGCAACTTTATCTATCATTTCCCATCCTGATTTCCCGTCAATGCTACGCTCTACCATTTGTACATCATTATTAGATTCAGATGCGTTGGTCCAAGTGATGAGATTTTGGTTGCCTTTATTGAAAGCTCTTATAGTTTTTAGTTCTATTGGCAAGACTTGATTAGACCAACCTGAAGGAGT
Source organism: uncultured Saprospiraceae bacterium (assembly GCA_937952155.1). Classification (GTDB taxonomy): domain Bacteria; phylum Bacteroidota; class Bacteroidia; order Chitinophagales; family Saprospiraceae; genus OLB9. The sequence goes on along the minus strand of CALFYH010000315.1, from coordinate 21,306 downwards.
AATAGGGCCATCAATACAGTCTATATCACCATATACTGTTACAGTTGGGTTGAATGTAGTACTTGTGCATGGTGCTGCAGGTAAGGTGACATCGTAACAAAAAGTTATATTACAAGTTGTACAATCTACTCCCCATCCATTATCTGCATAAGCACTATCATCAAATTCCCATCCTTGATATGTAGAATTCCAGACCCAATCTCCTTGACTTAAACCATTAGGGGCGGGAGATCCAGGGCTTACGGTACTACCACTTGGTAATCCTGCTAAATCTGCAGCAAATAAATAATTAAAATCAGTTTGTGTATAAGTTGTAACTGTAACACATAAAGTAAATGCGTCACCGCATGTAAATGGACCTGATGGAGAAACAGTACCTGCGCTTAAAGTGGCGCACTGAGAATAACTCATTTGCCCAATAAACATTAAAAATGAAACTAATGTAAAAAACTTTCTCATAAAATATAAATTAGTAAGTTATTAAATAAAATTCGCATTCGTATTAATATAAGCTATTAATATCCTGAAATTGACTAAATACTAATTTTATGAGGCGGTTTAATAGCGCAATATCACAAAACAATTTATTTCTATGTAATTTTTTTTAACAATAAATTTACATAGAAATAAATATTTATTATTTTAATATGTAATTTACTATTATTGCTAATTTAATATGTAATGTATTTATATATACGTTTGTTTAAGTACTGGCAAAATTTTAAAAAATGGTTGTTAATGGTAAGTTTGCTATGAGATTAGAGTGATTGATACCGCAGAAAGATTTAATAAATGCTCTGCTTAAGTAGGTCTGCACAAACAAGGCAAGATCCAATTAAAAACTGCTGAAGAATTACTTAATGCTTTATAGAATTATCAATACTCTTAGATGCAACAGGCTTCAACCAATTTCCATCACTTCCCAAAACTAAACTCGATCTCTGGTCCGCCACCAGATATCTTTGCTTTAAGAGAATCGCCTATCAATGCATATTCGATCATTTTGGGAAATTCATTAGCCGCATTTTCGCATACAAAACTGTAGTCTGTGATCGACGTAAGTTGGAAGTCAGTGGTGAAAGAATCACCTCTGCCTATCACAGCATAAAACCATGTAGTATCCCTTTTTAGTAGCCTGACATATTCTGACCAAATCGTATCCTTGGCAGACATTGTATAACTCTTACCTTGGTAAAGCGTATCATTTGATTTTTGCCAATGCTCGTATGTTAGTTTTCCTGCTTCGTCATCTGATCGTTTCCAGTCTCCTATCAGCCAGTCGAAATTTTGCGTTGGTTTTGGTGCTGCAACCTTGGTAGTTGTATTTTTTTCGCTACAAGCGAAGATACATATTAATGCTAGAAGATATATGTGTTTCATGGATGATGTTGGATGTTGGATTATTGATTTTGGATTTTTGATGTTGGATGTTGGATGATTGATGTTGGATGTTGGATGTTGGATTTTTGATGTTGGATGTTGGATTGGTTAATTTGGAAAGGAAATTTTGCCCATACAAATCGATGGTATATGGCGATTATTCCCAAAATCTATCGGGTTGCCTGCTATGGTTTCATTGGCCAAAACGGCAAAAAGGACGGCTTCTTTTGCATCTCCTGATATACCCAATTGGTCACATGATGTGATTGTGCAAGATGGTAATAATTCTTTCAATGTATTGATCAACAAGATATTGTGCCAGCCGCCACCACTTACAAATATTTCTACTTGCTTATTTCCGACTACATTTGTGATTGCATCAGCTATCGCCTCAGCGGTAAGTCTATTGAGTGTAGCCATCATGTCCTGATCGTCAATATCCGTAATACCACAGGCTGCTAGTGCACTTTCCACATAAGTCAAATTAAATATTTCTGGACCCGTAGATTTGGGGAAACCCAAGGCAAAAAAGTGATTGCTTTTGAGTGCTTCGAGCAAAGACTGATTGACAGTACCTTGTGATGCAAGCGCCGCATCTTTGTCATAAGGCATATTTCTTCTTGTTTTCATCCATGCATCCATCAGCGTATTGCCAGGCCCAGTATCGCTTACAAATACCCGTGAGGCATCACCATCTCCGGGTAAATAGGTAAAATTGCCTATACCACCAATATTGAGCATGATTCTGTCTTCGCCTGCTTTCGAAAACAACAAATAGTCGCCATATACAGCCAAAGGTGCGCCTTCTCCACCGGCAGCTACATTTTTTTGCCTGAAATCACTTACCGTAATCAATCCCGTATGAACTGCCAAATGGTCGCCATCACCAATCTGCAGCGTCGCATTGGGAAATCCTTGCTCCTTATGCTGATGTTGCGGTACATGCATGACGGTCTGTCCATGACTTGCGACGAAATCTATTTGATCTTTTGGAATATGCTGTTTGGCAATAAAATCATTGACCGACTCAGCATGGTGTAAGCCTATCCAAGCATTTAACATAGCCAAATAAGGAAAATCTATCTCCTTTTTTGCAAAAACTTTTCTGATGTTTTGCTTAATTGTTTCTGAATAAGGTATAGTTTCGAAGTTTATGACTTCTACCCTACTCAACAAACCTGCCCCAGATATTTTACAATATACAATATCCAGCCCATCCAAAGAAGTGCCTGACATCAAGCCGATCACATGACGGTATGGCCTTGAAGCCATTGTTGCCAGTGACCGGATATGGTTGTTCATCTTGTAGATCTACCTTTATTAATTTAAACCTCTTTTCTTAAGTAATGGCGCAATGGTCGGCTCTGCACCTCGGAATCGACGGTAGAGCTCCATAGGATCTGCTGATCCGCCACGTTCAAGGATATTTTTTCTGAATGCCATCGCCGTTGTTTTATCAAAAAGTCCTTTAGATTTGAATGCCTCGAATGCATCAGAATCCAATACTTCTGACCAAATATACGAATAATACCCTGAAGAATATCCACCTGAAAAGATGTGATTGAAATATGTACTTCTATACCTTGGGATGATTTGGTCAGTCAAGCCTCGAGAACTCATGCGCTGTTTCTCAAAGTCCTGAACATTGCCTTCCATGACCTGCGTCTGTGTATGATAATCCATATCTAAAAGTGAGGCAGCCAGATATTCGGTAGTCGCAAATCCTTGACCATATGTACCCGCATTTTTTATTTTTTGGATCAGCGCATCTGGCATAACTTCACCAGTTTTGTGGTGCTTGGCAAAGCTCTTGAGTACTTCAGGTTCGGCAGCCCAATTTTCCATGATCTGAGACGGCAACTCTACAAAATCAGTAGGAACATTAGTTCCAGCTAACGAATTATAATTTACATTTGACAATAAGCCATGTAAAGCATGACCAAATTCATGAAAATATGTAGATACTTCATCATAAGTCAAAAGTGCCGGTGTATCTCCTGTAGGTTTTGTAAAATTACACACTATGGAAATGACAGGAGGAATACGCTTACCATCTTTCACCTTCTGGTCACTGTATGAGGTCATCCACGCGCCGCCTCTTTTGCTAGCACGTGGGTGAAAATCCATATATAAGATACCAACCAAACTCTGATCAGCATCTTTCACTTCATATGCTTTCACTTCTGGATGATATACTGGCAAGTCTTTTCGCTCATGAAATGTAAGACCATACAATTTCTGAACGGTACCAAAAACGCCTTGGTGTACATTTTCAAGGCTGAAATATTGTTTTATTTCATTTTCATCAAGGTCATATTTTTGTTTTCTTATCTTCTCAGCATAATACCTCCAATCGTACGGTGCCAAAGTAAAATTACCACCTTCAGCTTTTATAAATGCCTGAATCTCTTGCGCTTCGGCTTGTGACTTTTTTATAGCTGGTTTCCACAGATCAGTTAATAATTTATTTACGTTGCTAGGATTTTTGGCCATTTGTTCTTCCAAGACATAGTCTGCATGTGTCGGATATCCCAATAGATTTGCTCTTTGCAATCTCAAGCTTGCTATTTTTTTGACGATATCGTTGTTATCATTTTTATTGGCATTGTTGCCTTTGTTTTGCATGGCATTCCAGATTTTTTCCCTCAATGTTCTGCTTTCGGCGTACTGTAAGAATGGCATAACGCTTGGGTTTTGCAACGAAAACAACCATTTTCCTTCCATTTTAGCTTCCTTGGCTGCATCCGCGGCGGCAGCAATCAGATCGTCCGAAAGTCCTTTGAGTTCGTCCTTATTATCTACGACTAATTGGAATTCATTGACTTCAGCCAAGGTGTTTTGCCCAAATTTAATTGTCAAAACTGAAAGTTCTTCGTTAATTTTAGAAATGGTTTCTTTATCCTTTCCGGTCAGTAGTGCACCGTTTCTGACAAAAGACTTATAGGTTTTTTCTAGCAATTCGGTTTTCTCTTCATCCAATCCGAGTTTTTGTTTGTTTTCCCAAATCTGTTTTACTTTCGCAAACAATTTATCGTTCATCGAAATGTAATCATAATGTTTGGCCAATACAGGTGCCATTTCTTCAGAAATTTTCTCCAAAGTATCATTGGTATTGGCACTTGTCAAATTAAAAAATACAGCCGAAACCCGATTTAATGCAGCACCTGCTCGGTCTAGAGCCTCGATCGTATTGGAAAATGAAGGCGCTGACGGATCATTGGCTATAGAATCAATTTCAGCTTTGTGGGCAGTCATTGCAGCATCAAAAGCTGGTTTAAAATGTGCATCTTTGATAAGGTCAAAAGGCGGTACGCCAAATGGTGTGGTGAATTCGCTTAGCAATGGATTAGTATTTATAGCACTTGTTGCAGGCATATCGTTGTTTTTACATGATTGAAATAAAATCAGGAACAGGATAAAAATGTTAATGCGAATGAGATTCATAATGTTTTGACTTCGATGATTTAAGATAAATTTTAGTGCACAAAAGTATAAAAAAATTAGTTATAAATCGTAGGATGTAGAGATGACTTTCATACATGCACAAAGAAAATCGTTGAAATATTTAAGATATACAATTATAAAAAAAGGTCTTACTGCGCTACACATTAAGACCTTTAGAATGGTGCCCGGAGCGGGACTTGAACCCGCACGTCCTAACGAACACATGCCCCTCAAACATGCCTGTCTACCAATTTCAGCACCCGGGCGAAAAATTTCAGAGTGCAAAAATAGACCTATTTATTTAATTATTGCAAAATAGGTATAAGAATTTTAATGGATATTGAGCCTTACATGTAGATTACTTAGCTTCAAAAGCTAATGGAGTTATTCGGTTATGCAGAATCTACCTTTTTTTCTAATTTTGTGCAAGTAGATAGCATGCAATCATCAATTTACAATGTACCTAATGGAAAAGTTAGTTATATTATCAGATTTATGGGGCGAAATGAAGTCAGATTGGCTAGTCGAATATTCATCCATTCTTAAAAACAATTTTGATTTAGCCTATTATGACTGTAGAGTACTTGGAAAAATAGATTTACATTCAACATCAAAAGATGTTATACATCAACAATTTATAAACGGTGGCATAGAAACAGCGGTCAAAAATTTGCTCAAAAAAGAAACAGGGAATGTGGACATTTTAGGATTTAGTATTGGTGGATATATAGCTTGGAAAGCTGCTCTTGAAGGCTTAAAAGTTAGAAACTTGACAGCAGTATCTGCTACAAGATTGCGATTTGAAACTACAAAACCTGATTGTAAGATTGCTTTGATTTATGGAGAACACGACACTTTCCAACCAAGTATTGATTGGTATAATCGAATCGAATTGGATAAAATAATTTATGCCGATGAAAACCATGACTTATATACAAAGCCTGAAAATGCAAGACGCATCAGTGATTCGACCTTAAAACAAGGTGTAATTTGCACAAAAACCTAAGCAAATAATCAATGTTTACCTTGTGTTGTCCTTTTATAGCCCTAAAAAAATTATCTTTGGGCTTAGGTTTGATCAAAGCATGGAATTAGAAATTTTAAAATATGCCTTCTAGACATTTGTTTTCTTTACCTGTTCAGGATTTACTTGACTTACAATTACAAAATTGAAAACCCAAATCGCAGAAATAAGTAATCTGGTGACTCCAAACCCACTCCAATTAAATATGGTTTTTGTTCATAATACAAACCAATTGACAATGCTTTATCAAAAATATTTTTTATATTTCCATCAGAATACGTTTTTTGAACTTTAGATAGCCCAAATAAAGCATTGATAAAAAATCTTTTTTTATTTTCGGGATTATTAAAATATTGGCGAATCCCTATCAACAAATTTAGGTTTTTACTTATTGAACTCCTTTTAGATGTGAAAATAAAATTCTCCTTTTTATGCATGATTGAGTAAGTTGCCATGCTTTCGATACTAGTATTTTTTCCAAAAGAATAATGAGAATTTAATCCAAGCACTACTCCTGAACCATCTTCAAAAAAAACGGCTGTACCAACTCCCAAACTTAGATCCACTCCTATCTTTTTATACTGCGCATGAATTTTCAGAGGTATACAAATTATTGTAATCAAGTAAATAATATATATATACTTCATAATATATAGTTTATAAGATGATTAAAACTTATACAAAGATAAGTATAATATTTTAATAATTCAATACTAGACCTAAAATATATTTTATAGAATCAAGTGACTTTCCACAGTTTATTCTTACTAAATAAGGTTTACCAGTATATCCTTCCTTATTCGTTTAAACTTATTTGCCTCTTTGTGGCTCGTTTTTATACCAAATTGTTATTGTCAAATTACAAAAATACGATTTCATCCCTTTACAAATAGAAAATATTCTACCCTTAGACCTATCATTTTTAGATCGATCTTATCACACTAACCAACTTGTACGATGTATTACACTAAAGAAAAAGCGGATTTCACCTGATCGATGTAATCAAGTTTTTCCCAGGTGAAAGTCTCAACTGAAACCGTTTTCTCATCTCCACCTGGCATTTTAAATTTCTTGGTTACTACTTCTGGAGTACGACCCATATGGCCATATGCTGCTGTTTCGCTGTATATTGGATTTCTCAATTTCAGTCGTTGTTCGATGAAATATGGCCTCATATCAAAGATCTTCTCTACCAAAGCACCTATCTCTCCATCTTTCAAATCTACCTTTGCAGTGCCATAAGTATTTACGTTGATAGAAGTAGGTTTTGCCACACCAATCGCGTAAGAAACTTGAACCAAAACTTCATCACAAACACCAGCTGCTACAAGATTTTTTGCAATGTGGCGCGTAGCATAAGCAGCACTTCTGTCCACTTTGCTTGGATCTTTACCAGAGAAAGCGCCACCACCATGTGCGCCTTTGCCACCATAAGTATCGACGATGATCTTCCTACCTGTAAGTCCAGTATCACCATGTGGACCACCAATTACAAACTTACCTGTAGGATTGATGTGGTATTTGATATCTTCATTAAAAAAGTGCGCATATTGTGGATATTTCGCTTTGATCCTTGGTATCAAGATGCCTATGATATCTGATTTTATTTTAGCTAGCATGGCTTCCTCAGCATCAAAATCATCGTGTTGCGTAGATACCACGATGGCTTCGATACGTTGTGGCTTATTGTCATCAGAATATTCTAGTGTCACTTGTGATTTTGCATCCGGGCGAAGATATTTGATTTCATTATCTTCTCTTCTTATATTGGCCAACTCGATTAGGATTGCATGCGCAATATCCAAAGCAAGTGGCATATAATTTTCGGTTTCATTGGTAGCATAACCAAACATCATACCTTGGTCACCAGCTCCTTGATCTTCTTTTACTTTTCGTTCTACACCTTGGTTGATATCCGAAGATTGCTCATGGATGGCAGATAAGACACCACATGAATTAGCTTCAAACATGTATTCTGACTTAGTATATCCAATTTTTCTGATCACATCTCTGGCTATTTGTTGTACATCCAAGTATGTGTTTGATTTTACTTCACCAGCAAGAATTACTTGACCTGTTGTTACCAATGTTTCACAAGCTACTTTTGACTCCGGATCAAAGGCCAAAAAATTGTCAATCAGGGCGTCGGAGATCTGATCAGCTACTTTGTCAGGATGACCTTCAGAAACAGATTCAGATGTAAATAAATAAGGCATTGTATATTTGTTTTTAAGTTATACTAAGCAATAATGAATAAAACTGCGCAAAAGTACGATTTCTCATATGCTTTCACCAAGTTATAAACCAATTATTTTAAATATGTAATGAGAAACCCTAGAAATATCAGCCTAAATACGAATGATAAATCAACTACTTTGCCTCGAAAACAAAGCAATATTCATCGTATAATGACTATTTAATGGCACAATGCAGCATCTGATTATCACCAAGATACCCAAAATAATTATCCCCAATGTCAATCTTGCCAACACCAGCTGGAGTACCAGTAAATATTAAGTCTCCTGTCTGTAAGGTAAAAAAGCCCGATATATAACTGATTAAATAATCAAAGCCAAAAATTAGGTCGGACGTCTGTCCATTTTGCACTACTTGCCCGTTTTTTTGTAATGAGAATGAAATATTACGTACATCTATCTCCGATTTATCTACAAAATTGCCAATGCAAGCTGAGTTGTCAAAAGCTTTGGCCAATTCCCAAGGATGACCTTTATCCTTCAATGAATCTTGAAGATCCCTAGCTGTAAAATCTATTCCGAGACCTATTTGGTTGTAATAATCTGTTGCAAATTTTTCTTGAATTGACCTGCCATTTTTTGAAATTTTCAATACAATCTCCAATTCATAATGTATATTATCACTAAAATCAGGATGATAAAAAGGTTTTCCGTCTGTAAGTGCAGCGGTCGCCGGTTTCATAAAAATAAGAGGTGATTTAGGTACTGGATTGTTCAATTCCTTGGCATGATCTATATAATTGCGCCCTATACAAAAGATTTTCATTATTCTATTTTTAAGTTGATTTTATCAAATAATTTTAAAAACTAAGGTACAGCTTTGCCCATACTGGCTTCCCAAAGTGCAAACCAATCTTGATCTTCCATCCTAAATGTAGTAGCTGATGGTAATCTGCCAATTTTGGCTTTGTCGGAAGTTCCTACTACGGGAATAATGCCTGCTGGATGGCGTAAAATCCAATTGTAGAGCAAGATATCCTCTTGAGTGTCATATTTTAGCGTAAGCGGCTGCATTACGTCCTTAATCCGAACTGTCTTTTCGAATGGTGATTTGAAGTAGCTGCCCAATGGAGCCCAAGCCATTGGTTTTATGCGATGGATCATCATATAATTTAGGCTATCGTCCGTCATGGGATTACACTCCGTAAGGCTAAAAGAAATTTGATTATATTCGATAGGAATTTGTTGTCGTATCAATTCCGTTTGAAATGGTGTAAAATTAGAGACGCCAAATTGCGTTATTTTGCCTTGTGAAAGCAAAGTAGAAATAGCATCTGCGATTACCATTGGGTCCATCAGCGGACTAGGTCTGTGTAATAAAAACAAATCCAAGTAATCGGTTTTCAGATTTTTTAATGATTGCTCACAGCAGCCGATGATATAAGATTTGTCATAGCTATAGTGCTTAACTCTATTTTGTAAGTTTTCTGACTTCATCCTGATCCCACACTTCGTGACAAACTTGAGTTGTGACCTATCTAAACCTGTTAGTACCCACGCAGCTCCAAAATCTGTTTCAGTTGTGTGCTCTCCATAAATATCTGCATGGTCAAAACTATCGATCCCATTTTCAAAACAGGTTTGGATCATATCAGCCATATCAGCTTGACTCATCTTGCGGCCCCATTTACCCCAAAGCATGGTACCAGCTATGATTGACGAAAAATTTGTTTTCATGATTGGGATTTTGTTATTCGGTGATGAATTCGAGTACCTTTTTAGTATTAGCCTTACCGATGAGTGCTTCCACCTCTGCAAGATCAGCGTCTTTCACCCTTTGGATTGAACCAAATTTTTTCAATAATTTTTCGGCAGTGACCTTTCCGATACCCGGAATATTGGTGAGCTGTGTACCCAAAAAATTCTTTGATCGCTGGTCTCTATGGAAAGAAATGGCAAATCTATGTGCTTCATTTCTAGCTTGTTGAATAAGCTTGAGTGATTCGGATTTTTTATTGATATATAATGGTATCGAATCACCAGGAAAAAATATTTCTTCCAGCTTTTTTGCGATACCGATGACGGTAACTTTATCGAGAATCCCCAATTGCTCCAAGCTACTAACAGCTGATGATAATTGTCCTTTACCACCATCGATGATGATCAATTGAGGCAATGGCTTGCTTTCGGCAAGCAATCGCTTGTACCTACGAAAAACGACTTCTTGCATGGATGCAAAATCATCGGGACCTACTACAGTTTTGACATTAAAATGGCGATAATCCTTATTACTTGGTTTTGCATTCTTAAACACAACACAGCTAGAAACTGGATTTGTGCCTTGCAAATTTGAATTATCAAAACATTCGATATGGAGCGGCATGACATCCATTTGCAAATCATTTTTTAGCGTCGTTAGGATTCTCTCTGATGAGGATACCTTTTTTTGATGACTTATCTCGTCTCTCTTTTTCTGCCTGATGAAGTAATCTATATTGGTCTCCGCGAGTTCGAGGAGTTTCTTTTTATCTCCTATTTGAGGAACAGTGATGACGATTTTTGGATCAGGTAGAGTTATCAAAATAGGCACGACCACTTCTGGAGCATTGCTTTCAAATCGCTCCCTGATCGTAGGTATTACAAATGACAACAAATCAGCTGGATCATCATCTAGATTCATCTGCATCTCGGCGATATCCGTATTGACAAGTGTACCATTGACAATTTTCAGATAATTGACATAGGCCATGGTTTCGTCGGTTACGATCGCAAAGACATCAATATCTTTGATCGTTGTGCTAACGACAGTGGATGATGATTGGTAATCTTCGAATGCGATGAGTTTTTCTTTTAGTATCTGAGCCTGTTCAAATTCCAGGTTTTCAGCATGCTCTTTCATTGTATCTGTGATATATTTTTTCACATTACCAAGATTGCCTTTCAGGATATTTTTTACCTGATCTATCTTAGCCATGTAATTTTGTTCGGTTTCAAAGCCCTCGCATGGTCCCAAACAATTTTTTATATGGTACTCTAGACATACTTTAAATTTACCACGTGCTATTCCTTCCATAGTAAACTGATAAGAACATGTCCGCAATTGGAAGAGCTTTCTGATGATTTCCAATAAAATATTGACTCTGTACTTCGACGTATATGGCCCAAAATACACCGAACCATCGCGTATCATCTTTCGAGTAAAAAATACCCTTGGGAAAAGCTCGTTTTTAATACAAATATACGTGTAGGATTTGCCATCTTTCAGCATTACATTGTATCGAGGTTGAAATTTTTTGATCAATGAATTTTCCAACAGTAAAGCATCATGCTCTGTCTCCACGACCGTAAACTCAATATGGTGCGCATTTCGCGTAAGCAAAACGGTTTTGTATTGTGTATGCTTTTTATCCCCAAAATAGGATGACAAGCGATTCTTCAAGCTCTTGGCCTTGCCTACATACAAGATAGTACCTTCTTCATCCAGAAAGCGATATACGCCTGGTTCGTGAGGGATTGTCTCTGATATGGCCTTGAAATCTTCTGTCTTCACGAGACAAAGTTATCTATAAATTTGCTTTTACCGTTAGTAAATGGCTACAATCAAGTTATTTTTTCTTTTTAAACTCAGCCTCAAATCCTTTCAGAATATAATATGCGGCTTTCGGATTGGTAGCCAATGGAATATTATGCACATCACAAAGTCTCATCAACATTTGCACATCCGGCTCGTGTGGATGTTTGTCCAAGGGATCACGAAAAAAAATCACTACATCTATCATACCTACAGCAAGCAAGGCTGCTATCTGAGCATCACCACCTTTCGGGCCTGACAATAGACATTCCACGTCAAAACCTTCTTTGGCAATATGTTTTCCAGTAGTACCTGTTGCATACAATTTTGCAGAGTTAAGAAACGATTTATGCGCTACCACAAAGGAAACCATTTCTGGTTTTTTTCCATCATGTGCTATCAATCCTACATTGATCATTTGTTTTCTTTTTAAAAAATTTTACTTTTACTCCTTCATCACTAAAAAACCAGAATAAATCACAATAATATGACTTTGTATCCACATACCCATTTATCTCATTTGAAATTTCTATTAATTCCAGTTTTAGTGTTTGTTTCTTTAAACTTTGTGTTAGCTCAGCAAACAAAAAAAATGACGCCTGATGTGTATAGCCAATGGAATAAAATAAAACAGATACAAATGTCTGATTCTGCTGAAATCATTATTTATAGCCTTGAAAAGGAAATCGGCGATAAAAAAATGGGAATATATACTAGCTCAGATGACATGACTACCTATGTGGACAGAGTCAACAAGCATTATACTGATGTAGAAGGCAAATATATATTGTACTCAAGATCATTATCTTATGACAGTTTAAGATCTCTAAAGAGAAAGAAAACCGAAAAAGATAAATTACCTAAAGATAGTTTGTGTATTTACAATCTCGTGACCAAAACAACTACGGTGATCGACAACATTGAAGATTTCAAAGTACCTGAAAAGTACTCCGGTTATTGTTTTTATACCAAAAAGCTGAAATCCAAACCAGCTTCTATCATAAAAGACAGTATATCATTGGATACAATCATAAAAATCGACACGTTGGCCAAAAAAGCACAAAAAGTTAAAAAGGTTTGCGACTCCTTAGCATTGATCATCAGACACTTAGATTCAGGACGAGAAGACACCATCATACAAGTCAAAGATTATGTTTTTGCTGAAGAAAATCCCAAATTGGCTTACTGCCAATGTAGTGGTGATAGCTTAGCCAGTTATAGCGTATTCACAAAAGACTTAACAACTGATAGCCTTTTTAAACTAAATCAGGATATGTTTCAAATTACACAAATGAGTTTTGATAAAAAAGGAAAACACTTCGCATTTTTGGGGTTAGAACAGAAATCCGAAGCTAAACAAAAACCCTTTAAATTATACCTAGATAAAGCCATAAATCAAGCTTCAAATCTACCAGTAGATACCATTAAACCTCAAGATTGGGTCATCAGTGAACACAAGCCGATCACTTGGTCAGAGTCTGGAAAGCGTTTATTTTTTGGTATAGCGCCGGTCATTCCCGTCAAGGATACTACATTGCTTGAAGACGAGAGCGTACAAGTAGAAATCTGGCATCATGATTCACCTCGATTATATACCCAAATGGAAGCAAATATCGAAAATGATCGTAAAAAGTCATATGCCATCATGTACGACTTGGATTCCCTAAGATTTACAAGCTTGGAATCACCAGATGCAGATCGCAGTATAATTTCTGCAAAAGGTGATGGAAGATATTTTTTACAAATGAACGCAAAACCATATCTCAAAGAAATGACATGGCTAGGTGACTATCGTAAAGATTTTGTACTCATCGACACTAAAACAAACCAAACATCACTCATCCTTGCGGGAGACTATGGTGATCCGACATTCTCACCAACAGGAAGGTATCTTTACTGGTGGAGCAGAGCGGATTCTATCTGGAAAACGTTTGACACTCAGAAGTCTATTTTTGGTGTTTTAGGATTGTGGTCTGTGGCTACTTTTCAAAATGAAGAAAATGATATCCCTCAAAAAGCGGATCCGTATGGCATAGCTGGTTGGCTGCCACAAGATAGTGCCGCTGTATTGTACGATCGATATGACCTGTGGCAATTAAATCCAAATGACCCTTTTGCTGTACGCCAACTGACAAATGGTCGTCCACACCATCAGGTACATAGATGGATCAAAACTGACCCTGACGATGACTTCATGTACACAAACCAAGCTTGGTTAATAAAAAGATTTGATGAAAATACCAAAGGAAGTTCATACGTACATTTATATGCTGATTCACTGAAATCAAAATTGCTTACTGGTGGCGATGATGTAATGCTGACCACGCAAGTGAAAAAGCCACGTAAAAATTCAAAGTATCTGTTCACTAGTGAAAATTTCAATACGTTTCCCGATTTGTTGCTTGCAAATGCTGACTTTTCAGATATAAAAAAGATAACGAACGCCAACCCACAACAAGCTGAATACGGTTGGGGCAAAGCACAATTGATGTCATGGACAAATTACGACAATCAAAAAAATGAAGGTATGGTATTTTATCCGCCACAATTCGACCCTGAGAAAAAATATCCACTGATTGTAAATTTTTATGAACGCAGTTCGGATGAATTACACAGACATCGTGCACCAGAAGCACATAGATCAAGTATCAATTATACGTATTATACCAATCTCGGATATATTATTTTTAATCCAGATATCAAATACAAAACAGGGCAACCAGGCGATGATTGCTACATTGCCGTAGAAAGTGGTGTAGATGCGTTGGTAAAAACAGGCTATATAGACGAAACGAGAATCGCCCTTCAAGGCCATAGTTGGGGCGGCTATCAAGTGGCTTATTTACTTACCAAATCAGAGCGATACCGATGTGCAGAGTCAGGTGCACCGGTGGTAAATATGGTCAGTGCGTATGGTGGCATCAGATGGGAATCAGGTATGAGCCGTATGTTTCAGTACGAAAAGACACAATCTAGATTAGGCTCAACATTATGGGAAAATCCAGAAAGATTCCACCACAATTCACCGATTTACAATATGCCGAAGGTCACTACGCCAGTGCTTATCCTTCACAATGATGAAGATGGAGCTGTGCCGTGGTATCAAGGTATTGAATATTTTATGGCACTTCGACGATTGGGCAAACCAGCTTGGCTCTTAAATTATAATAGCGAACCACATTGGCCAGTAAAATGGCAGAATAGACTGGATTTCAATATTCGGATGGAACAGTTTTTTAACCATTATCTGATGGATGGACCACTTCCATTGTGGATGAAAGAAGGAAACAATCCGCTTGATAAAGGTATTTTGAAAAAGTATTGAACGCAACAATAGACAAAATAAAAGAAGCTCCTTCACTTTCATAAGTAAAGGAGCTTCTTTTATTAATTCTAATCTGTAATCTTGATAAATGATTTATTCCAACTTTGGTTTTCTGATACAAGTCTAACCATATATCTACCAGCTCGTAAGATATCGGCATCTATCACTACACTACCATTTTCTGTTTTACCATTGATAATCAATTTTCCCGAAGTATCGTAAATATAATATTCACACTCTTGAATACCATCAGGCAGAGAGATCGTAATATCATAAATTGCTGGATTTGGATAAATATTTACATCCGACTCAGGTACTCGTAGGTCTGCAATGCTATTGGTATTG
The DNA here is from genome assembly GCA_937952155.1 of uncultured Saprospiraceae bacterium. Lineage (GTDB taxonomy): Bacteria > Bacteroidota > Bacteroidia > Chitinophagales > Saprospiraceae > OLB9. The sequence continues at coordinate 6,022 of CALFYH010000315.1, read as the reverse complement.
TAATATCCAAAATCAAAATTATCCGTAGTGGTCAATCCTGCAACAGTGATCAATCTAGTTGTCCCTTTTCCAAATTGATTTGTTATTTCGCTGTCCTTATCTTGATTTGCTCCAGTATATAAGACAAATCCTTTATCAGGAAATTCAGGTAATAAACAGTAATAAGAACCAGGATCCAATTTATTGAATAAATATTGACCCAAATCATTGGTTTTGGTTGACTTTATGAATATCTTATTTTTATTAAACAAAAAGATAACCACATCTTTCAATCTTTCCTCTTGGTCTTCTCTTACGCCATTTTTATTATTATCAACCCAAGCGAGACCTTTAAGTGTGGCAGTTTCTTTGTAATAAATCCCTGCATCTACATACTTCATAAGATAAGCATCATCCAATACAACACCATTAGAATAACCATTTTCATCTACATCTGAATCAGTATCAGGAAAACCTGGAACATTTTTTTGAGTAAAAACATGATTATCTGGCGCTAACACTTGTATGTAATGTGTACCCTTTATAGGAGTTGAAACGCAATACATACCTGCATGATTAGTGACATATGACTGTACAACTTTTAATTGGTTATTTATTAAGTCAATTTTGACATTCTGCAATAGGGACTCATTTTCAGTTCTAAGTCCATCTTGATTAGTGTCATTCCAAACCGTACCCATGACCAAACGTTGGCTGCTCCTAAACATTCCAGCATCGACGTCCAAAAAGTTGCTTCCATGAGCTAAAGCAATCAGAGGTGTCGTACCTGTTGCATCTGCATCACTGTCTTTTTTACTTTCACTACCAGCATATTGAGTAGTAAATTCGTAACCATTCAAAATTGTAAACTGCAAATAATATAATCGCTGCCGCAGGCCTCCAAATGAATATCGTCCTTGACTATCCGTCATAGTGGTGGCCAATTGGAGTCCACTTTGCGCAAATAATTTGACAGTCACATTAGGTAGTCCTGGTTCGCCATCGTCTTGCAACCCATTTTTATTTATATCGTCCCATACCAAATCTCCAATCGTTGCTGGTAAGTATGCCCCTGCATCAATATTGGTAATATTCTCACCACTACCCACGGAAAATACATCAGTGGTATTTGCCCCATTTTGCCCCGTAATATCGTTATCTGTATCTTCATCTCCAGATGCATTAGAAGGTGGTATTAGGTAGTTTGAAGGAATATTAAATTTGATGTAGTAATCATCTGGGCGGACATTTTCAAAAATATAATAACCTATAAAACTGTCAGATTCTCTTACAATAGTTGATGTCTCTGCCACCTTCATACCACTTGTATTGAATAATTCTATAACTATGTCATTTATTCCTGGTTCATTTGATTGAAAAATACCATTCCCATTTAGATCCAACCAAACGATATCTCCTATGCTACCAGATCTAACATATCCTGCGTCAATATTAGTATAATTTTTGGCGACTAACATATCCAATAATGCAGTAGCTCCTGTTTGCATATTAGGTTTACTATTCTTATCAGGATCGCTCGGATTATTTACGGCATATACAAACGAATTTATTTTGCTGAAAGTAAGTCGATAATTTCCTACTGCAATATTTTCAATTTTATACAAACCATTAACGCCAGTTTTTACAGAATCTACAAAAATTCCTGCTTCATCAAATAACTTTACTACGACATTCTGCAAACCTGGTTCGTCTGTATCTTGTAGTCCATTATTGTTCAAATCTTCCCAAACAAAGTCTCCAATTGATATTTTTTCAGAGTAACCCAAATCAATATTTTCTAAGGTTGCTCCAGGAAAAAGATTAAGTAATCTTGTAGTACCCACGCCAAAGTCATTGGTAATATCACTATCAAATGGCACAGATGTACCACTATATTTTACAAATATCAAATCAGTTATAGATTGTGCCTTAATATAATAATCACCAAAAGTCACATTATCAAAACCGTAACTACCATCAGCTCCAGATACTTTTTCTGAAACCAATATACCAGCCAACGAATATAGAGAAACAGTAACATTTGGTAAAATATTTTCTGACGCATCCTTGACCTTGTTGTTGTTGCGATCTTGCCAAACAATACCACGTATATTGCCTGTCACAGGTGCTAATAAATAAAAACCTGCATCAATATCATTTCGCTGAGCATTTGGGGCAATCTGGAAGTTATCAGTTTCACCTGCAGGATTTATCACATCAGAATTAGATGCCAAAGGAGCAGGTACATGAATTGTGTAGGCCAGATTCTCCTTCAAAACAAATCGGATTTTATATTCTCCGTAAGGTAAACTATCAAATACATAATATCCACCTAAATTTGTTCCCGATAGCAAAGAAGTAGTTGTGGAATCCAAAACTAAGCCAGTATTATTCATAAGTAAAACAGTAATGCCATTTAGTCCACTTTCATTTGTTGATTGTAAACCATTATTATCGACGTCCAACCAAACAAAATCTCCAATAGAAGAATATCCTGTATAACCCGCATTCATTCCATCAATATCAATACCACCCATTAGATCGAATATTGGAGTAAGTCCTATAAATTTGTCTTCCACATCGCTATCTATTAATTTATCACTTCCAGAACGGAAGTATGTAAATAGGCTATCAGAAATTCGCTCAAAAGCTACCTTATACTGTCCTGATACTAAATCAATAAAAGTATAGCTACCATCTTGCATTGTCGTGTCAATTGCAAGTGTATCACCAGCTACATTCAATAAATAGACTAATTTACCCAATTTTAAAGGTTCATTGTTTGCTCTTATACCATCACCATTGTCATCCGCCCATACTATACCGCTTATACGCGCATTTGCTGACGATAGACCTAAGTCTATTGTAGTATTTGTGGTATTTGAAATAAGTGCAAAAGATGGTGTCACCGCAACACCATTGTTAATACTAAAATCAGAATTGAGATTCAAATCAGAATTATTCTGGGCACTAAGCACAAAGTTTGTAGGTACGTTAGCCCTTATAGAGAAAGTCCCAGGTACAATATTTTCAAAAAGATACTGACCATTGACATCAGAAACATCTTCCGTCACCACAGAACCAAGATTATTGATCAACGATAATCTTACGCCTTCGATACCAGGCTCAGAACTATCTTGAAGCCCATTTTTGTTCAAATCATTCCACACAAAATCACCAATCGAAGACAATCTATAAAATCCAGCATCTAAATAATGTACTCGCTCGGTAGCAGTTATCGTCACACTTCGAGTAGCGCCTGTATTAGGGTTAGCATCAGAGTCAATGTCATCCGTCGCACTACTTGGTGAAGTAAATCGATATGAGCCTGAAGGTGAAAATAATACTGAATAAGTACCTGCCTCCAAATTGTCAAAACCATAACTACCATTTGCAGTTGAAATCGTACTGATATTAACCGGCGTACCTAAAATAGTTGTACCCGTCAATTGAACAGAAATTCCTTCGATTCCAGGTTCACTGGCATCTTGAATACCATTGCCATTGGTATCTTCCCATACAAAATCACCAATAAAGGCATTGGAAATTATAGTAAATCCGGCATCTACATTTGTACTTACCTCACCGCTGATGAGTGTAATATTTCGCACGAATCCGTCTGATTGTATATCACTATCCACATCATTATTGCTACCAACTTGAATTTTCGCAGCTTTGTAACCAGCAGGAATTTCAAATTGAACATCATAATTGCTAGGCTTTAGTTTATCGAACAAATACTTACCTGTTACATCCGTCAATGTGTCAACCATAATCGGTGGGACTGTTGAATTTGACGTCAAAACGACTTTAATTCCCGCTAAACCATGCTCGTTGGCATCTTGTAATCCATTGTCATTGAGATCATTCCACACAAAGTCACCAAGTGTAGCTCTCCGGAAAAACGGTGCATCAATGGTCAAAACTTGTTGTCCACTTACTAAGGTCAAAACATTAACCATCGCTTGTGAAAATTCATAGTTAACAGGAACATCAAAAACCACTTTGTATGAACCCGGTTTGATATTTTCAAAAATATAATTTCCGTTTACATCTGATGTGGTAGATAGGTCAATAATATTGCTGAATAAATCTACACCTTCTAACCTAATAGTCATACCTGAAATACCAGGCTCGCCAGCTTCTCGTATTCCATTACAATTCAAATCCTCCCAAACAAGGTCTCCAATCCGTCCTAATCTTATTAGTCCAAAATCTATATTCATATCTGTGGAAATAACAGAAAAAGTCACTGAATTTTGAGATTCTGAAAGATTTGAATCAAATTTGTCATCTCCACCAGCCATTGTAAGCGTTGGGCTATATCCATTGGGTATATTGATACTTATATTATAGTCTCCAGGGAATAGACCTACAAATTTGTAACGGCCATCACCGTCTGTGCTTGTAGTCAAAGATACACTTGTACCATCAAAAGTGGTACCAGTCAGCGTTAATGCGACATTAGCTATTCCTGGCTCATTTGCATCTTGTACACCATTGACATTCAAGTCTTCCCATACATAATCTCCTATTTCTAGCGCGCGTATCAAACCAAAGTCCTGATCATTTTTTGTTTGACCAGAAATCAAGCTTATATTTGAAATCACACCGTTGATACCATCTGAATTCAAGTTTGAATCTATCGATGGATCATTTTTGGTATATGCATAACCTGAAGGCAATGTCAAAGTGAGCGAATAATTACCAGGAGTCAGATTATTGAATGCATATATTCCCGATTCATCAGTTGTTGTAGATCGTGTGACTGCATTTCCGACTCCGTCGGTACCATTAAGTTGAATGGATATATCTCTAATTCCTGATTCACCTACATCTTGTCGTCCGTTTAAATTAACATCTGACCAAACAAAATCTCCCAAACTTGCATACCTAAACAATCCACCATCTAGATCATTTCTAGTTGTTCCACTGCTGATGACAATATTGGACAAACTTCCATTTGCGAAATCTGAATCAGTATCAGTATTGCCAAAGTTACTTCTAGTCCAGTTATAATTGTTTGGTTTTGCAACATTTATAGTATAAGTGCCAGGCTCAAGTGATCCAAATGAATATTTGCCATTTGTGTCTGTAAGTACCGTCATATTTATTGCCTGACCAATACCTGATGTACCTGTAAGTGAAATCTGTACATTTTCGATACCATTTTCATTTGCATCTTGAACACCATTTGCATTCATATCTTCCCAAATAAAGTCACCAAGATTTGAAAATCGATATATGCCGGCATCTATATCAGTTATTTGTTGATTACTCAATAATTGGATATTTGTTACGATACCATTGATCGCATCAGAATCACCTGTGTCATCACCTTGATTTGGTGCAGAAAATTCAAAATCCGTCGCCTTAGAAAAAGTAAGTCTGTACGTTCCTGGTAGTAGATTGGCAAAAGTATAATTTCCATCATTATTGGTAAAGACATCATCCGAATAACTAGTACCAAAAATATCTGTTCCATCTATAGCAACCTTGATACCTGACAATCCGGCTTCACCTGCATTTTGTCTTCCATCACCATTGACATCTTCCCAAACAAAATTGCCAATAGACGATCTAGTAATCATACCAACATCATATCCTGTCAGATCGATTCCGCTTGATACAATGATTCCCGATACAATACCGTCTGCACCAACATCAGAATCCAAATCATCAGTCCCGACATTGGCCAAGGTATATTCATAATTTGTGGGTTTTTCAAAAGACAAATTATAGGTTCCAGGTAGTAATTGCGTAAAACTGTATTTACCATTTGCATCTGTGAAAACACTTCTATCTATAGCACTTCCTGAAGATGTAATTCCAGTCAAATTTATTTTCGCACCTGCGATTCCCACTTCGTTTGTATCTTGAATACCATTGGCATTGGCATCATGCCAAACAAAATCTCCAATAGATGCTTGCTTGATTATACCAGCATCTTGGGTCAAGTCAGACTGACCACTCACCAAGGATATTTCACTGGTAATCAAAGCATTATTAAAATCAGAATCTATTTGATCATTTCCTTGATTTG
>CALFYH010000314.1 GCA_937952155.1 uncultured Saprospiraceae bacterium | reverse complement strand
ATCTACACAGGCGAAGACACTCTTTCCCTACACGACGCTCTTCCGATCTCCAGGCAATTCTTGATTTACAACTTCGCAGATTATCTGCTTTGGAAATTTGAAGAGCGTGTAGAATTGATCAAAGGTAAGATATTGAAAATGTCGCCAGCGCCTACCACGAAGCATCAAAAAACTTCTAGTCAATTGCATGGGTTATTATGGACATTTCTTAAAAATAAGTGTGCTGTTTACGCTGCACCATTTGATGTTCGTTTGCCCATATCAGAGGATCTAAATATTTCAAAAAAGTATAAAAACAAAGCCAAAAAGCTTCAAGATGGGAAGATACTCACCGTAGTCCAACCTGATATAACGGTAGTATGCGATCCCGAAAAACTAGATGATAAAGGATGTATCGGTGCTCCAGATTTGGTCATTGAGATCCTTTCTCCGGGCAATAAAAATATCGAACTGAAAGACAAGTTTGAAATTTATCAAGAAGCTGGCATCAAAGAATATTGGATAGTAGAACCTGAAGAATATATCTTGGTATATACCTTGACAAAAGGAAAATACACTGGTAGCAAGCCATTTATATCTGGTGAGCAAGTATCATCTACTGTGCTGCCAGGATTATCTATGAGTGTTAGCGAAATATTTAAATAGTATATCATAAAATCCAACGTACAAATAATTTAAATTGAATATACAAGGCGTAAAACAGAGATTCGGGATAATAGGTCGGTCACCATTGCTCGAAAGAGCATTAAATACGGCTATGAGAGTCGCAACTACCGACTTATCCGTATTGATCCAAGGCGAAAGTGGTGTAGGTAAAGAGATATTCAGCAGAATTATCCATGAGCTTTCATTGCGTAAGCATAATAATTTCATAGCGATCAACTGTGGAGCCATTCCTCCAGGCACAATAAATTCAGAGCTATTTGGTCACGAAAAAGGATCATTTACTGGTGCTGTCACAGAAAGAAAAGGTTATTTTGAGACAGTCAATGGCGGTACTATTTTTCTTGATGAGATAGGCGAAATGCCATTAGACACACAAGCATTCTTACTCAGAATCTTAGAAAGTGGCGAATTCCTGCGAGTAGGCTCTTCCAAGGTGCTCAATACCGATGTGCGTGTTGTGGCAGCGACCAATGTAAATCTTGAAGAGAAAATCCAATCTGGCAAATTCAGAGAAGATTTGTACTACAGGCTAAATACCGTGCCGATTAGAGTTCCTGCATTGCATGAAAGGAGAGAAGATATTTACATGCTTTTTAGAAAATTTTCAGGTGATTTTGCCGAAAAATATCGATCTGACTCGATCACACTTACACCGGAAGCCAAATTGATTCTCGAAAATTATCGCTGGCCGGGCAATATACGTGAGCTAAAAAACATGGTGGAACAACTAAGTGTTCTCGTGGACCAAAAGGAAATCGATGCAGAAACACTTGTAGAATTAGCACCACAGATCAAAAACAGGTTGCTTCCAAGCAAAGGAAGTGATTTCGCTATCAATAATGAATCCGGATATCAAGAAAGGGAAATTTTATTCAAATTTTTGCTGGAAATGAAAAGTGACCTTAGCG